>DASRAA010000261.1:0-22175 GCA_035638375.1 Binatia bacterium
ACAAGCTCGCCATGCGCAAGACCATCGAACGCGCAAAGGGAGTTGTGCAGAGCGAATTTGGCGTCAGCGAAGAAGAGGCCTACTCCATCATCAAGAAGCAGGCGCGCAGCCGCCGCAAGACTATGAAGGAAGTCGCCGAAGCCATTCTCCTGGCCGACGAATTAAAACGCAGCCAGAAGACTACCTCCGACCCCGTCGCCTAGAAGTTCACACAGAACGCGAAGGGGCCGCAATCGCCCTCAGATCTTAGCTAATTGCTCGTCGCCAGTTGCTAGTTGCTTTTTCTATCCACGATCCACTGGCCCGCCGCCGGCTCCTATTCGGGCCGATCAATCTGCGCCTTCTGCAGCTTGTCCGAGTAATCCACGTACACCGACTTCCACTCCGTGTAGAAATCAATCGCGCCGATGCCGCCTTCGCGATGCCCATTTCCCGTGGCTTTTGTTCCACCAAACGGCAGATGTACCTCCGCGCCAATCGTCGGAGCATTAATGTACGTAATTCCCGCATACAGGTCGCGCATCGCCGTGAACGCCTTGTTCACATCCTTGGTGTAGATCGACGACGACAGCCCATACTCAATGTCGTTCGCAATCGCAATCGCGTTCTTCAGCCCATCGCACGGAATCACGCTCACCACCGGCCCGAAAATCTCTTCCTGCGCAATCCGCATCTTCGGATCGACATCCGCAAACACCGTCGGCGCCACGAACCACCCATACTTGTACGCCTCGCCTTCCAGACGGTGCCCGCCGCACAGCATCTTCGCACCCTCCCCCTTGCCGATCTCGATGTACTTCAGGTCTGTCTCCATCTGCCCCTTGTTGATCGCCGGACCCATATCCACCGACTCATCCAGCCCGTTGCCGACCTTCAGCTTCTGCGCGCGCGCCACCAGCTCATCCACAAACTTCTTGTACACCCCCGTCTGCACGATGATGCGGCTGGTCGCGGTGCATCGCTGACCGGCCGTCCCGAACGCGCCCCACAGCGCGCCGTCCAGCGCCAGCTCCAGGTTGGCGTCGTCCAGCACGATCATCGGATTCTTTCCCCCCAGCTCCAGCGAGCAGTGCTTGAAGGTCTTGGCCGCCTCCTGACCCACCACGCGCCCCACCGCCGTCGAGCCCGTCAGCGACACGGCACGCACCGCGGCATGTTGTGTCATTGGAGTGCCCACTTCGCTGCCGAAGCCGGTCACGATGTTCACCACGCCTGCCGGAATCCCGCCATCCGTGAGCGCCTGCACGAAGTTAAAGGTCGAAAGTGGCGTGTCCTGCGCCGGCTTGATCACCGCCACGTTCCCCGCAACCAGCGCTGGAAACAGCTTCCACGACGGAATCGCCATCGGGAAGTTCCACGGCGTGATCATCGCGCACACGCCCAGCGGCTGCCGCACCGCCATGGCAAACTTGTTGGGCAGCTCCGACGGAACCGTCGGCCCAAACAGCCGACGCCCCTCGCCCGCCGTATAGTAGCCGCAGTCAATGGCCTCCTGCACGTCACCGCGTGTCTCTTTGATCACCTTGCCCATCTCGCGCGTCATCAGTTGCGCGTACTCTTCCTTGCGCCCAATCAGGATCTCCGCCGCCTTGTACAGCATCTCGGCCCGCCGCGGAGCCGGCACCAGCCGCCACTTCTTGTACGCTTCGCTCGCCGCGTCGATGGCGCAGTTTACGTCTTCGGCGTCCGAGCGCTGAAACACGCCCACTACATCGCGCGTGTCCGCTGGATTGAGGTTCTCAAAACTGCGCCCGGTGTGCGTCTCCACCCACTCCCCGCCGATGAAGTTCTTGTACACCGCCACCTTGCCGGCCGCGACTTTGGGAGCCGCCTGTTCCATCGTTGCCATAAAACTGCCTCCGAATCTCGATAAGTGCAAACTCTCCATCCTATCGGGCGGCAAGAAATGGTTCAACCCGGTGCATTGCATCAGTTTGGTGCAACCATGCCCGGCGAGGCTCTGGCGGTTGGGCGGGGTAGGGGCTTTTTCTTTCCGGTAGCAAAAATCCTTGCCCTCGATACGAAAAGACCCACCCGGCCAAACCCAGGCCGGATGGGCACCCATTTGGTGTGAGCTTCGCAGAGGCCCCGGTCAACCCCTCCCCATCCAAATAAGTAACTGAAGGACTAAAGACACGCCGCGTTTATGGCTGCACGGGTGGTAGCGAGCTCGATCCCGAGGTGTTGAGGCACGTAGGATGTCCGAAGCCGCCGGCGCTGATGCCGGTTCCCCCGAACGGATTGGAAGCGATATCAAACACAATATTGTCGGGACGCGCGGGATCGCCTGAGACTCCGCCGACTCCGGACAGGTGATCGAGTCCGAGGTTGTTACGCACGCGCCACGCAATGTTGTGGTCGGCGCAGGAAGTATCGCCACTGACGCCCACGCCGCCGACAATTACCTTTCCGGGGCCGTAGAGCGCCAGGCCTCCGCCGAACACATTGACCCCGCCCATCTTGTTGCCGACCATCGGGTCGTTTGCGGTGCCGATCTGATGGGAGGGTCCGGCGTAGGCGTCCGCAGCGTCCACCGGATTGCTGTGTTGCAGGCGGTCGTTGAGCCGGAGGCCTCGGACTCACGCCGATTTGGCCGGCGGTCAGCTGGTTGAGCGGGTTATGTGCGAATCCGCCCGCACCCGCACCGCCCACGCCACGCGGCTTCCGCCGCTCAAGACTTAGGCCGAAGCCCAGCGAACGGCAGACGCAAAATATCAAAGGGGCAACTAGTCGGACTTGCCCCGGCTGGCCGGTGGCGTGATTCCGTTCATCCGCAGGTACTCCACCATTTGTCCGTAATGATCGTAGGCATGGGCAACGGCAAAGCTGGCACGGTTCAGGCGCGCCGTCGATCCTCCGGGCTCCGCCGGCTGAAGCATGTTGTCGGCCGTCAACGTAGCCGCTGCCTTGTGGCCCAGGGCAAAGGAATCCTTCAGCAACTTCATGATCTCGGCTTTGGTCTGCAGGTTCTCCGGACCGTTACCACCCAGGAAATCCTTGGGAAACCTATCACCCGTAAGCGGTGACCACAAGGCATAGTTCGACGCGGCAACGTGCTTGACTTCCATGGCGAACGTGCGCACGCCCTTGTAGTCGGCGCCTGGAATGTTCAGGCTTTCCGGAGAGAAGTTGAACTTATTTTCCGGCATGGCTTCCGCGGCCTCCATGATCAGCTTTTCGACGGTGCTGATCTGGCGATCCACGATGGCAGCGACGGTTGGCGGAAGTTGCGGCGGTTGCGTCTGGGCTGCAGTCTGAGCCGCAGCGCGGGATGTCCCCGGGCCCAAGCCGGTCACGGAAAGGATGAGCGCCGCCGATAGCAAAACGATTCCAGTTGGCTTCATTCGACTGACCCCCTTCAAGCGCGATGGTGTGACGCATTACTAATCCCTTTGTCATCAGCCACATCCCTGCTCATCTGCGCTTCACCTCGTTTCCACCTCTCTTCCACCCGCCGTGCATTGAGGGTTTTTCCGCTGGGGCGCAAAGTCGGTGCATTCGGAGCCATTGCTCCCGTGAGGTTGGAAATGAGAAACACAACCCGTGCGACCCTGTTCACACTGGCTCTGGTGCTGGTGGCCTTGGCCCCCGCCGTTGCCCAGAAGACTTCCGCAACCGTTAACATTCCGTTTGCCTTTACGGTGGCCGACATCGGGATGCCCGCCGGGGAGTATCTGATCTCATCTCCGAGTGAGCGGACGATTACTGTACAGCATGTCGGCGGCCCCGAGATGCGGACGACCATGACGAATAGTGGTTCGCCAGCTTATTCCGATGGTCGCGCCAAGCTGGTGTTCCACAAATATGGCAATGCCTACTTTCTGGCAGCAGCGTGGTTGCCGAACTCCGATCACGCGCGAGAGTTCTTGGCCTCAGTTAACGAGATCCAAGTCGCGCGTAACGGCGGACAAGACGTCGTCGAGTTGACATTGCTGGCGAAGAAGTAGAAGAAAGCCGAGTTGCCGCCCGGACATGTCCCACCAACATGACTCAGCGGCTCTGAAACGGGGCGCTAAGAGCAGAGAGCGCCCCGTTTCGTTTCTTGAGTCAAATGCGGAGGCGAAGCGTCTTGCACTAGCGATAGTCCAAGTCGAGCGAGTACAGCTCGTCGGTTCCGCGGTCGACCAGAACCAAGATACGATCGTCGGGCGTCAGTTGGAACCAGAACCCCCAGCGGAACACAGGACTCAAGACCGCCAGTTCACTGGCATCGGCGACTTCTTCAACACGACTATCGGTTACCCGGTAGCGATAGATTTTGTGGGCATTGTTCATCGCGTACACGTAACGACTATCGTGCGACCACGTCGGCCAACCCATTTCGGTAGTGTTAGCAGGATTAGGAAACTCGCTCCACCGATTTGCAACAAAAGAGTAGAGGAGAATTCTCTTTTCGTCCCCGGATTCAGCCACGATATAGCGGCCGTCAGGTGACCAGCGCGGTCCGAACATACCCTTCGACCCCGTGACAGTTCGCGACTGCCGTGTAGAGATGTCGAGAATCCTCACTTCGGAGGCGTCGCCGACACCAGATACTCCACCATAGGCAATCGACTTCCCATCGGGTGACCAGGATGCGTCGGCGGGTTGAAAGTCCCCCGACACAAGCAATAGGGGAGCGCCGCCCCCGGCGGGAATCATGTAGATCTTCTTGTAGTCGTCAATGCGGCGATCCACTTGCCAGGCGTTGAACAGGATGAAGCGCCCATCAGGCGACCATCTCGGGCTGAAGATCACACCGACGGCGGGCGTCGTGAGCTGCTGGCGCTCACCACCGTTTACACGGCTGCGCCACAGGGTCCCGTCGGGAAAGGAAACGTAGGTAATCCACTGGCCATCGGGGGAATGATCGATGAATGCGCCCGACATGCCGCCAAGGTATGGCCGAAACTGACGGGCCCCAGCGTCGTAAACATTCAGTTCTCCGCGCAAGGATTCACCGACAGCGAAGATCTTTCTTCCATCTCTGCTGACTGTGGCAGCGGGAAATGCGATGGGCCCGTTGGTTAGCTGAACCGGCTTTGAGTCGAAAGTTCGAAACAGCGAAGCTCGTTCGTTGACGGCCCAAAGGGAGGTCGCTGTGTACACAAGCTGGTCGAAGATATAGATCTTCCCGTCCCCACTCCACCTACCGCCGTACATGGCTTCAGGGAATTGGGGAAGGAACTGACGAAGCCTGCTGCCCTCCAAATTGCTCTGCCAAATCTGCCACAATCGGGCGGGGAAGCGAACCAGCTTGGCATCAGGCGAGATGGTGTACTGAGGCCACAAAGATAGCGAGTAATTGGCAGGGAAAGTCATGAGCTGGTGCATGCCAGTGCCATCGCGGTTGGCAGCGTATAACTGATTTTGTTTGACGTAGGTAATCTGATTGCTGCCGGGTAGAAACTGCATCCAAGTAAGGCCGCCCGCCCAATCAGGTAGCCTCTGCGCCTGGCCACTGGGAAGCTGGATGATCCAGAAAGCACACTGTCCGTCCGCACTGTGCTTGAAACTCAGGTCGTTGAAAATCAGCAGTTCGGAACCATCTGCGGAAATGTCGGCGACCCGAGGGTCCGGGATGAGCGGTGTGGGGACGTAGGAAACATCTCCGCCTCTGACCGATACCTGGGCAATGCGCCACCTGTCTCCGTCGAGCTGATCGAAGTAGACCCGCGTGCCGTCAGTAACCAGTTGATGTACTCCCATAAGAGATTTGAGATGGCCCGTCTGCGTGAGCTGATGGATACCTATGACAACCGGTGTGCGGGGGCGGTAGAACCAGTACAGCGCCGTGAGGATCACCGCGAGAACGATTGCCGAGGTAACGATGTATTTGTGCCGCCGCAGAGTCGGAGGGGAGGTTTGCTGCTCCGGCAGCGCGATTAGCCGCTGCGAGGACAGCACCCGTGCTTCGGAAGATGGTGCCGTAGGAAGCGAGCTGCCTACATTTTCCGAGACTCTCGATGATCCATTCGAGACAATCTCGACCGGGGCCAGAAAGCGATATCCCCGGCGCGGAAGAGTTTCAATGTAGCGCCGAGTTTCGGCATTGTCGTCGAGTACCTGGCGCAGCTTCTTGACGTGAGTGTTCAGGCTGTGTTCAAAGTCGACAAACGTATCTTCCGACCAGAGGTGCTTGCGCAACTCTTCGCGAGTGACTAGCTCGCCAGGATGCTCAAGGAGAAGCGAGAGGACTGCGATCGGCTGGCCTTGTAACTTAATCCTGATGCCGTTCTTCCATAGTTCGGAAGTTTGCCGATCGAGCTCAAATGCTCCAAAGCGGAACTTCCGTGCAGTTTGCACTGGCAAACGAACCCCACAATCGCTACACCCCACCAAGTGCGCCCGATGAGCAAAATCTAGCACTGATTTAGACCCCGTGGCGGTGGGGTGGTTTCAATGGGAGGCAGTCCGTTGTGGATGGCTCATTATTTGCAGGGTATCCCACAGCAAGGTTTGGAAATCGGGCGGTTCCTGCTGGGTCCTCTAACCCTTCACGCCGTCGAGCTCTTTGGCTACGCTGTCGAGCACGCCGTTGATGAATGTCACCGATTCGGGGGTGGAGAAGCGGCGGGCGATTTCCAGCGCCTCGTTGATGACCACTGGCTTGGGAGTCTCGGGGAAGCCGATGAATTCCGCTACCCCACAACGTAAGACATTGCGGTCGACAGCGGCCATGCGGTCCATGCGCCAGTGTTCGGCGTTCCGCTCGATGATTCCGTCGATCTCTTTCTCCCGCTCGGCGGCGACACGAAACAGATCATCGGCAAAGCCGCGTACCTTCTCGTCGAGGTCACGGCGCTCGTTCCAGAAGGTTTCGCGCACCCGTTCGCAGTCCTGCTTGCCCATGTCGAGCTGGAAGAGCATTTGCAACGCAAGCTCGCGCGATTTCCGGCGTGTGCCCGACTTGCTCATGGCTTACTTGCCGTGTGGGCTGCCACCTTGTCGTGCAGCGAAGCCATCTCGACGGCTGCCAGGCCGGCTTCGTATCCCTTGTTGCCGGCTTTCAGGCCGGCTCGATCGATGGCTTGTTCGAGGGTGTCACAGGTGAGGACGCCAAAAGCGTGCGGAACCCCCGTCTCCTGCGCCGACTGCCCGATGCCGCGCGTCACTTCGTTGGCGATGACGTCGTAATGGAGCGTGTCGCCGCGCAGCAGGCATCCAATGCAGACGATGGCATCGTATTCGCTACTCTTGGCCAACTGGCGCGAGGCGGAGGGGATCTCGAAGCAGCCGGGAACATGCACGATGGTGATGTCGTCTTGTGCTGCGCCGGATTGGCGTAGAGCCTGTAAGGCTCCCTCGAGCAGGCGCTGGGTGATGAACGAATTGAATCGGGCGACGACGATGGCGAACCGCTTACCTTGGGCCTGGAGGGAGCCCTCGACGCCATTGTCGCGTTGGTGGGCGCAGGTAATGAACGCCAATCGCAGGCCGCTTACCACGATGGCGAACAAGCGCGCACCGTAGGCGGTGTCGGTGAGCGCTTGGAGGACTTTGACTTTGTGGCGTTGCACGATCTCCCATGCGGCGTCGGCATCGGAAACCTCAATCGTGATGTCAGTGGGGGGGGCGCTAGCGGCTGCGATCAGTTCGACTGCGCCACCTTGCGCTGCCAGTTGGAATCCGTGCGCGGCGCCGGCGTGCCATTCGCGTCCGGGAGAGGCGCCCAGAGAACGTAGCAGGTCGAGCGCGGGCTGCAGGTCCTCCTGCGATTTCCCCAGCACCCGGGGAACGACGATGTTACGAATCATAAGAGACCATTGTAGACGGAGGGAGGAAGCCTCGGCGTGCGTGCCAGGCTTAGCTCTGTTTGAAGCGGTCGAGGAAGTGGTACACGAAAACGCCGACGACGCCGTTGGCAAGGCCGGCGATGGCGACGTGGCTCCAGCTCCACTGGAGAGGCTGGCGCAGCAGGCCGTGGCCCACGCCGAAGTACACGGCTTGATGCACAATGAGAAAGACGTAGGTCATGAGGAAGCGCGTGCCCGGGTTCTCCACATCTATCTTCACGCCGATGGAAGAGGCGATGTAGCCGATGATGGTATCGGTGATGCCGTACATGCCGATGGGGTGTGAGGGACCGCCAAGGGAGTCTTGCAGAAGGCCGATAATTGCACCGGTCAAGCATCCGGTGATGGGATTGCGGCGCGCGACGGCGAAAAAAATCACCACCATCATCGGCAGGTCAATGATGGCCAGCCAGCGCACCTTGGCGCTGACGAAGGCCTGAATGAAGATCGCGACCAGCGGCACGAAGACGATCACGAACCACTTGAACTCGTAAACCGCGACCTGCTCTCGTGAGGTGTAGCTTCCGCGAAATGGCATGGGGCGGGTCGTCACTGAGGCGGAACCTCAGAGGCTTGGGGCTGGGTGGGGGGCGGCTGAGCGGGGGTGGCCGGAGGTGCGGTCGCTGGCTCTTGTGCAGGTGTTTCTGGAGTGGTTGCTTGATTCGTCGTGCCGGGCGTAGCAGTTAGCGGCGGCTTCCGCACCAGCGGCTGCGTGGTGGCTGCAGATGACTTAGTGGTGGAGCCGATTGCCCCGGCCGGAGTGGTGGTTGTAGATCTCTCCGGGGTGGACGGGGTGGTCGGCGCCTTTGTTGCCGATTGGCCAGCAGTGGCGCTCGGCGGCTTGGCTAGTTTCGCAGCCCCTGCTGGCGTTGTCGCGGTACCCTGCGCGCTTGTCCCCGCAGATGCGTTAGGCGTACCGGGCGGCGCGATCGCGTTTCCGGCGGCGTCGACACCTTGCGTCGTGGGCACACCAGGCAAACGTTCGCTGAGAATGTCGGAGGCGCGAATCGGGCCGAGGTCTTTGGTGTCGGGCAGTTTGTACTCGATCTTGGTGATGACCAGCACTTCCTCCAACTTATCGAGCCGTGACGACGGAGTTACGCGAATGTTGAGGAAGAGGTCTTTGCCAGGCTCGACAGTGGCAACAGTGCCGACGGGCAAACCTTTAGGGAAGATGCGGTCGCCGCCACTGGTGATCACCTCCTCGCCCGGTTTAACCGGCTCGTCGCTCATGATGTACTGCAGCGTGGTGGTGCCGTTGGGCGCGCCCTTGAGAATGCCTTGCAGGCGTGAGTCCTTCAGCGCAGCGCCCACACCGCTGAGCTGGTCGTTGATGGGCAATACCTGCGCCGAGCCCGCGGACACCTGCACGACTTTGCCGACGATGCCGGTAGGCGTAATTACGGCCATGTCCGGCTTGATGCCGTCGTCCGAACCTTTGTCGATGTAGAGCACACGCGACTGCTCGCTTCCGCTGGTGCCGATGACCTGCGCGGCGATGGTTCTCTCAACGTACTGTTCCTTGAAGGCGAGCAGCGTCTGGATCCGGCGGGCCATCTTCGCGTCTTGCGCCACGCGCGCCTGCTCCAACTTCATGCGCTCGATTTCGGAGCGGAGTTGCGAGTTCTCGTCGCGGACGCCACGCAGGTAAAGATAGCCGGTCCATTTGTCGTGGAACCACTTCTGCGTATGGATGACCGCTTTTTCGAATGGAGTAACCGTGCCGATCGCCCAAACGCGAATGAGTCGGACTTCACCTTCCTGCCCCGGGCGCCGCACCTGCATCGCAAGTACGATGATCTGGGCGAACAAGATGACGGCCAGCACGATCAGGTTCTTGTAGCGGCCGAGAATGGTTTCCATAACAGGACCGGCGGAAGGCAGCCGGGATGAGAATCATTATTGCAGCAGAAGTGGTGGCATTGCAGCAACGCAGTTGGAGCGTAATCAAATATGCTGATCACATAAGGGACTATTCACCACCGAGGTCCCCTTCCACTTTGCTCAGGGAAGCTCCCAACACGGAGGGAATAGTCAAGGAAAGTCCGTGCTCTGTTTGTTCTCCGTGGTCAAAAATCTAGTCGATCGAAATTTTGCGCAGCAGCTTGAAATCGCTGAGCATTTTGCCAGTGCCCAGTACCACGCTGCAGAGCGGATCGTCGGCGATCGAGACCGGCAGTCCGGTTTCCTCGCGAATGCGTTTGTCGAGGTTCTTCAGCATCGCTCCGCCGCCTGTCAGCACGATGCCGCGGTCGCTGATGTCGGCCGAGAGTTCCGGCGGCGTGCGTTCGAGAGCCACGCGAATCGCGTTCATGATGGTCGAAACGCACTCGCCCACTGCTTCGCGCACTTCGCTGTCGTCGATGGTGATCGTTTTGGGAACCCCCTCGATCAGGTTGCGGCCCTTGATCTCCATAGTCATCGGCTTCTCCACCGGATAGGCGGAGCCAATTTCCACCTTGATCATCTCAGCCGTGCGCTCGCCGATCAGAAGGTTGTACTTGCGCTTCATGAAATTCATGATGGCTTCGTCCATCTGGTTGCCGGCCATCCGGACAGAGCGCGAATAGACGATGCCACTGAGCGAAATCACCGCAATGTCGGTGGTGCCGCCGCCGATGTCCACCACCATATTGCCGCTGGGCTCGGTGATGGGCAGGCCTGCGCCGATTGCGGCTACCATAGCCTGCTCGACCAGGTGCACTTCGCTGGCTTTCGCGCGATAAGCCGAGTCCATGACCGCGCGCTTCTCCACCTGCGTGATCTCGGAGGGGACACCGATGACGATGCGCGGATGCACCAGCATCTTGCGGTTGTGCGCCTTCTGGATGAAGTAGTTCAGCATCTTCTCGGTGACCTTAAAATCCGCGATGACGCCGTCTTTCATAGGCTTGATGGCGACGATGTTGCCGGGCGTGCGGCCCAGCATTTCTTTGGCCTCTTTGCCGACAGCCTCCACTTCACCGGTGTTTTTGTTGATGGCGACGATGGAAGGCTCATTGACTACGATGCCTTTGCCGCGCGCGTAAACCAAAGTGTTAGCGGTACCGAGATCGATGGCGAGGTCGCTGGAAAACATGCTGAACAGCGAGCGCATATTGCCAACGCGGGAGGTACGGTTGTGAAATCCGTTGGATGACATTACGACTGCTTCTTTCTAATAGGCTTTGACTGCCACAACTCGCGCACACCAGCCCGGACATACATGGGCAACCTGTTACCAATCCCTGTAGCAAAGTTGAGGGTCTAAGTGATTCAGGGCCTAGCGGTTCCGAGGATGCCGGCAGGCCAGCCCGCCGCTGCAACCGGACAACTTTGGTCGCACCGTTATGCACAATAGAGTAACACCGGAGGGTGGCCAGTGGAATAGCTGGCTATAGTACTTTGGGGGAAGGCCGCCCTCCGACTGTGCGCGGGAAGATCTTTACCACGGAAGTAGCGAGAGCGGGGAGAAAGCTACTGGTAATTAGTAATTTGCTGCACTGGGCGAGTGGCTTAGGGACTCCTCAGCCGCTAAAGCCGCACTCAACAAGCACTCCCATGCACCGCTGCAGCGGTGTTCCACTCCCTTCATTCATCGAAGGAGTTCTTGTCAGCGAAATGGCGACGGCTCCTTGATACTATTTGGCTTCTGTAAGACCACAGGAGCCCATGCCTTGTACCGTGACCGAATTCTTGTGATTGTTGCCATCGTGATCCTTGCTTCCAGATTCGCTTCCGCTTCTGCCCCACAGAAACAGATCGTCCCGCTCAATTCCGGGTGGGAATTTCACCAAGTGCTTTCACGACCGGCCGTGCAGGCGCCGACCCCTTCGGCAAATGATGCGTCGGTGTGGCATCCTGCGACGGTACCCGGGTGCGTGCATCTCGACCTGCTGAATAACAAACTCATTCCCGACCCGTTCTATCGCGATAACGAGGCCAAGCTGCAATGGATCGAGAACGCCGACTGGGAATATCGCACTACGGCGCAAGCCACGCCAGCTTTGCTTGCGCAGAAGAATATTGATCTGATCTTCGAAGGCCTCGATGCCTACGCCAAGGTCTATCTGAACGAGAAGCTCATTCTCACCGCCGACAATATGTTTCGCGAGTGGCGGGTGTCGGTGAAAGGCGAACTGCAGCCGGGTGCGAATGCGCTGCGCATCGTTTTTCCGTCACCGATCAAAGCGGCAGCCGAGATCGCGGGCAGTGACCCCTGGCAGCCGAAGACGCGGGTTGAACCGAAAACCTACGTTCGTAAGGCTGCTTACGAATATGGATGGGATTGGGGGCCGCGGTTTGTCACCAGCGGTATCTGGCGCCCGGCAAGAATCGAGGCGTGGGATGAGGCGCGGATCTCCAACGTGCACATCCGACAGCTTGACGTCGACAGCAGCGTCGCGCACCTGCTGGCCGAAGTTGAAGTTACAGCGACTGCAGCGGGAAATGCCAATGTCTCCGTCGATTATGGGGTCGCATCCGGCAAACGGAGTGATGGATTGCGGAACGTGCAACTCCAGCCCGGCGTCAATCGAGTCATGCTGCCAATTGATGTTGCGAATCCTTCATTGTGGTACCCCACTGGATACGGCTCCCAGCCCATCTACAAGTTCAATGTGCTGCTCAAGATGGGCAAGCAGGTGAAAGACGAAGCCACCGTCAAAACTGGACTACGCTCTGTCGTGTTGCGCCGCGAGCCGGACCAGTGGGGACGCTCCTTCGAGTTCATCGTCAACGGCATTCCGGTTTTCGGCAAAGGCGCCGACGTCATTCCCTTTGACAGCTTTCCCACGCGCGTGAGCACGCAGCAATACCGCCAGGTGTTGCAGTCGGCGATCGACGCCAATATGAATATGATCCGCCACTGGGGCGGTGGCTACTACGAGACCGAAGAGTTCTATGACCTCTGCGACGAGCTCGGCATCATGATCTGGCAGGACTTCATGTTCGGCAACGACTGGCAGCCCGGCACCTATGACTGGAAGCTGAACGTCGCCGCCGAAGCCGAGCAACAATTGAGCCGCCTACGCAATCACCCCAGCATCGTTCTTTGGTGCGGCAACAACGAGACGGAGGTCGCGTTGGCTTGGAAAGATCGCGACAAGCTGCCCGCCGATGTCCGCTTCCAGATGTGGCAGGATTATGTCTCCACATTCAGCGGAATCCTCGCGGCGGCGGTCAGCCGCTACGCGCCGGAGACGCCTTACTGGCCCAGCTCGCCCAGCGCCGATTATGAAACCGTCAACGACAAATACCAGTCGGGTGACATGCACGACTGGACAGTCTGGCACGGCCGTGTACCATTCGCTGACTACGAGAAGCACAATCCGCGGTTTATGACCGAGTACGGTTTCCAGTCGTTTCCCGAGATGCGCACGATCGAGACCTTCACCGTTGCGGAAGATCGTGTCAACATTTTCACGCCGGTCATGCTGGCACATCAGAAGAACAACGCTGGCAATGCCATCATCCGCGACTACATGCTGCGCGATTATCCCCAGCCAAAAGACTTCGCTTCCTTCCTCTATGCCAGCCAGGTCTTGCAGGCCGAGGGCATCAAGATCGGAGCAGAGCACCTGCGCCGCAATCGCCCGCGGACCATGGGCTCGATTTATTGGCAGCTCAACGACTGCTGGCCCGTGGCTTCATGGTCGAGCCTCGATTACTACGGACGCTGGAAGGCGCTGCATTATTACGCGCGTCGCTTCTATGCGCCGATTCTGGTTTCGCCGCACCAGGAAGAAGGCAACGTCGCGGTGTACGTCGTTTCCGACAAGACGACAGCGACGGTTGCGACGCTGCGGGTGCGCATAATGACGTTTGACGGCAAGATACTCAGCGATAAGCCGCTGCCGGTGACGATTGCTCCACTGGCCAGCAAGGTGTACCTCACGATTCCGATGCTCGACATCACTAACCTGCCGAATTGCGATCTCGGCAAGGTGTTTGCTGTGACCGATCTTCTGGTGGACAACAAGGTGATTTCGAGTAATGAGCTGTTCTTTGTACCCAAGAAGGACATGCAGTTACCGCAGGCGAAGATTGACAGCATGCTAACCGCGGGAAACGCACCGGGAATCTATACCCTTCACCTTGCGTCGCCGGTGCTGGCAAAGAGTGTTTACGTGAGTTTTGCCAACCTTGATGTCAAACTCGTTGACAACTACTTCGACCTGCTGCCGGGGCAGGCGGTGGATCTCAGCATTAGCAGCGCAGCGTCGCTCGACGATTTGAAGAAAGGCTTGCGGGTGATCTCGCTGACGGATGCCTTCGCGCCCCACGAAGCGCAGGTGACGGCCGCCACGAACTAGGCGAGGTCACAGTCACCTCGCGTTCTCACCTCGGGATGAATTGATCAGGAACACCGCTGCTTCCGCCCCGCTTGGAAGCGGCGGAAACACAGCACGCGCAGGATTACTCAGCGCCGGCGCCGGAATGCAATGCTCAGTCCGACTCCAGCCATTCCGGTCACCAGCAGCAAAAGGCTCGACGCTTCGGGAACGGCTGCCGCGGGGTCGGCGATAAAGATGTAGCCGCCACCAGCGCTGAAGATCTCCAAGCCGAACTCGTTGGATGTCCCTTCAGGGTTGGGGAAGAAAACACGCTGCCACAGGCCTCCCGTATTGCTCAAAGCATAAGTTGCGGAGCTAAAACAGCAACCCAAGACGACCCAGCCAATATCGCCGGAGGTTCCGGCGGGCACCCAGATATCAACATGACCGGTGGTGTTGGCGAGTACAGTGAACCTGCAGCAGGCCCGCGCGAGAGATATTCATACGCCCTCCTGAGGGCGGTAGGGAGTAGCGCCAGTGACTGCAAAATCCGCGAGTCCTTTCTTGCTCCTGTCTCGTACATCTCTTTAGGAGGCTTCCTCCATGAAACTCACCCTATTCATTCTCGCTCTCCTGTTTTTGCTGGTCCTCGCCGCCTGTGCCCCCGGACCAAACCATCTGAAGAGCACACCGAATGACCGCCACACCGTTGCCGGATTCTGGACTGGCTTGTGGCAAGGCTTTATCGCGCCGTTCGTGTTTGTGATTTCACTTTTCAAGAGTGGACTAAACATCTACGAGGTGCACAACAACGGCGCCTGGTACAACCTGGGCTATTTATTCGGGGTGGCCTGCGTCTTCGGTGGTGGCGGTCACAAGGCAGCAAGGCGGTGAGCCCGCTGGCTTTGACTCACTACAAGGAGTCAAGTAAACTCATATTATGACTAAGCGACTGCAGGTAATTCTTCAGGATCCGGAATATCGCGAGATCCAGCGGGCCGCTCGCTCGCAGCACATGTCCCTCGCCGAATGGGTCCGCCGGGCGCTTCAGTCCGCCCGCCGCCAAGAGCCTGAGGGGAGCGGTTCCAAAAAGCTTGAGGTAATCCGTCTGGCAGCGCAGCACGAGTATCCCACCGCTGATATCGACCGAATGCTCGATGAGATCGAGACCGGTTATCGCACCGGCACTCTCCCGTGATTCTCATTGACTCGAACATTCCGATGTATCTCGTGGGTGCGGCGCATAGCCACAAAACAGACGCACAGCGAGCACTGGAAAAGCTCGTTCGGGATCGCCAGCGCCTGGTCACCGACGCCGAGGTCCTCCAGGAAATCTTGCACCGCTACATTGCGATTGCCCGTCGCGACGCCATTCAACCAGCCTTCGATGCATTGCTCGGAATCACCGATGATGTGTTGGCGGTCGATCGCAGGGCAGTTGAACGCGCGAAGCAGATTGTCCTGGGATACCAGCGGCTCTCAGCCCGCGATGCCGTGCATCTGGCGGTCATGGAGCAGCACGGCATCGAGCGCGTCCTCAGCTTCGATGCTGGATTCGACGGATTTCCGGGTATTACCCGTCTGCGCTAGTCGGTGCTGAACCGAGTTACTTCGGCAGCACCAGCACCAGGTCAGGCGCAACCACATTCCCGCTGCCATCCTTCAGGCCGGGAGCAATCTGCGCGCTGTCAGTACCAGTGGACACATTCAAAGCGTGCACATTGTTATCGGTACCGCCAACGTACACGAAGGAATCGTCAACCATGACGCCACCAGTTGTCGCCTGGGCACCGTTCGCCAACGGGATGGAGAACGGAGTGAGCGACGACAGGTTGAATCCGATCACCGAGTTCCGGTTCGAGAGGATAAATACCCGCGAGCTGTCGGTGGAGACGAATATCTGATTGGCGGTGAAGTTGCCGAAGCCGAGATTGTACGTGTTAACGGTATTCTGCGGGGTCGGCGGGCATCCGGTAGGTATCGCGCCGGTGGTGACGACGTCGATCGAAGGGGAGTCGGCTACCACGGCGCCATTTCCGCTGGGTAAGTGGGCCACAAGTGTAGGTGCCTTGGCGGCCAGGGCCTGCCAGTCGGTCTGGTTGCAGGTTGCACGGACATCAATTTCCCCATTGGCCGTACTGGTGACGTAGGTCATGCCACCTTGGGCGCTGACGTCGATGTAGGCCGGTGGATAAGGCAGGGTGGTGTTCGTCGAGGTGGGAAAGCTGGTGTAGTAATAAAGCTGGTCGCCGGGCGACAGGAACAACACAGATTTGTTGTCCGGCGTAAAAGCGGCAGCCGAGCCGGTGATCGCCTGGGTGAGGACAACACCGGGATTGGTGGCGTTGAACAGATAAACGTTGCCAGTCGTGCTGTCGGAGATCAGCAAGAATTGTCCACTGAGAGACGCGGCGAGGATTGTCCCTGGGGCTGCCGTTGACGAGGAGACAGCAGCGGTATTGACATCGACAGTCATGACTGCGGCTGACGATCCGAGATAGAGCTTGTTTCCTGCCGAGTTTGAAAAGATGGAATTTGGAAGATAGGGCAGGGTGATGGCTGTCTGCGCCGTGTTATTCGAGCTCAGGATCGGAATCAGGGTCAGTGACTTCGTACTGGCGGCGTAGATGGTCGTGCTCGTCGATCCGGAGACATTCACCGTGACAATGTTCTGAGAATAAGCCGGATTGATGTTGCGATTGCAATCCGGTGTGCTGCATGACGCCGTGATGATCGATGTGCCGCCGCTGTTGGCGGTGACGACTCCGGAGTTGGTGGTGGTGCTGGTGCCCGTACTAACCGCCGCAACTCCGGCCGGAGAGGAACTCCAGGTGAGACTTGGACGGATGGTGACACCGTTGGAATCGATAACGTCGGCCACAAGATTTTGTGTATTCGTGGGCGCAAGATTGAACGTGGTGTTCGAGCTGTTGGCGTCGTGTACCTGGATGGAAACCACCGGACAGACGATCGCTGGCTGGGGAATGCTGTTCAGGCCGGAGATGCTGGCGTAAATGTTGGTTGAGCCGGGCTCATTGGCGGTGAGCACGCCCGTAGTCGTATTGGGTGACATCACCGTGAAGTCGGTGCTGAAGAAACTGATAGCACCGACAGTGGCGGTGACGTCACAAGGAACAGCCTGCGAGCAGCCAGGAGCGGTGGTGTTATACGCGGTCGCGGAATAGGTTGGCGTGGCACCCACGCTGACGCAGCCAGTGGGTGGATTTACTGAAATCCGATCGACCTGTAGGTGGGCGAAAACCGGGGCGGTTGCCGAAACGGTACCAGACTTTGCCGTAATGGTGGCTTGGCCAACTCCGGTCTGGCCGGGCAGAGCGTTGCAGTTAATATAGTTGGCGTCCCAGATACCCGCGCAGATGTAGCCGCTGGGTGAAATGGTGATCTGGGCAGTGTTGCTGCTGGAGTAGCTGACGTCAGCAGTGATGGTGCTGCCTGCGTAATTCTTGGTAATCCCAGTGATTTTGCTTACCTGACCCACGTTCATGGAGACCGAGGACGGGCTCATCGTGATGGAAGTAACCTGAGGCGTGTTCGAGTTCGGAGTACCGCTGCAACCCACCCACAGGCCTAGACTCAAAACGGAAAAGAAAGCAGCCGCAAACTGAGCTGCCAAGAAATGCCGCATGCACCCTCCCCGCCGCTGACGTTTTCGGCGGATGAAAACCAACGATTAAGCCCGAGAGAAGCGATAGCTGTCGGAATTTTTCAGTGTAGAAGCAGAGAAAAAAATCAGCAAGCCGCGCAACCTCTCGAGAGCAAAGCCAGGCTGTTGAACACCAAGAGCGAGCGACAGTTGTGTTGCCCGAGGGGCGGGCCGCGCAGTCCCTGCGGAAGGGAAAGGCGAGTAGGAGGGCAGGTACCTTTTGGTGTGTAATCGAATTTACTTTGTTCAGCTATGGTTCAGCCCTTCGTTCCTTGCGCTCGGCCGGCAAGACCTGTGGAGACAACCGTTTACCGCCGGGCTTTAGATGGCCGAACCCGGAATGCTGGGCTGAATTTTCTATCGTTCGACGGTCTACAATTCGTCTTACCCCGACACTGGTTCGGTGAGCATCAACCCGGCGTCAACCTTTACGGCGTTCACTTCTTCGGGTCTGACCTTGTCGGGTAACGCTCTTTGAGTGAATGTCGCCGGCCTGTTGATTGCTCTTCCCTTGGCTTTGCTAAACCGCCCATACATCACCCGCAAGTACTCCCACTTCGCCTCGTGACCCAAGCGCACCTCTCCTGAATTTTTATGGGCGTCGGGTTACATCCTAAGTGTCTCGACGGCCTCCTTGTGGGTGGCAGTTTGCAAACTTCGATAAGCATTGTTGACGGCCGGTAATCGGATTGCTACACTAAGAAGGTTCCGCGAGTTACCTTTGGCCTGCCTGTAGTGTGCCGGCTGTGCTGCAGTAATCTTAATCCTGTCCTGTAGTGACGGACGGGATTCCTCGCTGAAACGAGCCTGCGCTTCCATCGGAGCTTTTCGGTGGGTATGTGGGCCAAAGCCACGAAACGGAGTGCCCTCGTTCCTGAATTCCATGCGCCGGTAAGGGCGTGGGGAGCGATCATGGCGCCACCGTCGCTGGCTTAACCAGAAGAAGCGATATTCCCCGCGAGGGGAAGTATGGGCAACGCGGTCATCTTGCCCAGAAAAAGCTGAGCATCGCGCTGCAAGCCGAGCCGCTCGTGTTTGGCTGCAGTTTACCCCCTGAGACGCGGCGGTTGCCGCAAAGATTTGGCGTTGCCGCGCGCCGGGCTAAAGCCCGCGCGGCGAAGTAGAAAAAGAAGCGAGTTGTGCGGCACGGCTGAAGCCGTGCCCTTTCAAAGCTAGGAGCAGCACAGAGTGCCTACATTCAATCAGCTGGTGCGCAAGGGACGGACGGCGCCGAAGTACAAAACGGCCAGCCCGGCCCTGCAGTCCTGTCCGCAGAAGCGCGGCGTGTGCACGCGCGTGTACACCCAGACGCCGAAGAAGCCAAACTCCGCGCTGCGCAAGGTGGCGCGCGTGCGTCTGACCAACGGCATCGAGGTGACCACCTACATTCCCGGCGTTGGCCACAACCTGCAGGAGCACTCGATTGTGCTGATCCGCGGCGGCCGTGTGAAGGACCTGCCGGGTGTCCGTTATCACGTGGTGCGGGGCACGTTGGATTCGGTGGGCGTGGCCAACCGCAAGCAGGGACGATCGAAGTACGGGGCCAAGAGGCCAAAAGCGTAACGAGGATCTATGCCGAGAAAAGGACATATCGCAAAGCGTGAGTTGATTGCCGATCCGGTGTACCAGTCCGATCTGGTCAATAAGTTTGTGAACTCGATGATGTGGGACGGCAAGAAGTCGACCGCGCAGTCCATCTTCTACCACGCCATGAAGAAGCTTGAGGATAAGGGCGGGGATGAGGCGCTGAAGTTGTTCAAGAAGGCAGTGGAGAACTGCAAGCCGGTGCTGGAAGTGAAGACCCGTCGCGTAGGCGGCGCCAACTACCAGGTTCCGGTGGAAGTGAATGCCGACCGGCGTACTTCGCTGGCGATCCGTTGGATTCTGACCTACAGCCGTGGACGCGGTGAGAAGGGCATGGTCGACAAGCTGGCAAACGAACTGCTGGATGCGGCCAACGGACGCGGGGCGGCGATTAAGAAGAAAGAAGACGTGCATCGCATGGCCGAAGCTAACAAGGCGTTTGCCCATTACCGGTGGTAGGCGCCATAGCCCACCCTTTCCCAAAAGAAGGAAAGGATCGGGCATCCAGGCGGTCGGATGACACCTGAGGGATTTTGAAACTGCGGGAAAGCCAACCCGCTCTAGCAAAGGTTAAAAGCGGACGCAGAGCCGCATAGCAGGAAACGGAAGGAATTGTGCCAAGACAGGTCCCATTAGAGCGTTGCAGGAACATCGGCATCATGGCCCACATCGATGCCGGCAAGACCACTACCACGGAGCGCATCCTGTTCTATACAGGCCGCACGCACCGGATTGGTGAGGTCCATGAAGGTACTGCGACGATGGACTGGATGGCGCAGGAGCAGGAGCGCGGCATCACAATTACGTCGGCTGCCACGACCTGTTTCTGGAAAGACATCCGCATCAACATTATTGATACGCCCGGCCACGTGGATTTCACGGCCGAGGTGGAGCGTTCGCTGCGCGTGCTGGATGGCGCGTGCGCGGTGTTTGATGCGGTGCATGGCGTAGAGCCGCAATCGGAGACCGTGTGGCGCCAGGCAGACAAGTATGGCGTGCCGCGCATTTGCTTTATCAACAAGATCGACAAGATGGGTGCGGATTTTGAGCACGCCATCGACACCATTCGCAAGCGTCTGAATGCCAAGCCGGTCGCCATTCAGTTGCCGATCGGGCAGGAAGACAAGTTTCGCGGCGTCGTTGACCTGATGAGCATGAAAGCAATCATCTGGAAAGACGAGACGATGGGCGCCGAGTACGTGGTCGAAGAGATTCCGGACGAGCTCAAGAAGAAGGCGCAGGCGTTCCATCAGATCCTGGTCGAAACTATCGTGGAGAACGATGATCAGGATGAGCTGATGCACAAGTACATCGAGGGCGAGGCGATTAGTGAAGCTGAGTTGAAAGCGGCGTTACGCCGTTCGACTTTGGCGATGAAACTGTTCCCGGTCATCTGCGGATCGGCCTTCAAGAACAAAGGTGTCCAGCCGCTGCTCGACGCCGTGGTGGATTATCTGCCCTCCCCCTTGGATATTCTGCCGGTAAAGGGTAAGAACCCCGACACCGGGGCGGAGGAAACGCGCCCGGCCGAAGACAAGGCTCCGTTCGCGGCCCTGGCATTCAAGATCATGACCGACCCGTTCGTCGGCCAGTTGACCTTCATTCGCGTGTACTCGGGCCACCTGAAAACCGGAGACAGCGTGCTGAACAGCGGCCGCGGCAAGAGCGAACGCATCGGGCGTCTGCTGAAGATGCACGCCAACAAGCGTGAGGAGATCAACGAGATCTTCGCGGGCGATATCTGCGCGTGCGTGGGACTGCGCAACGTTACGACGGGCGACACCATTTGCGATGAGAAGCACCCGATCACACTGGAGTCGATTGAGTTTCCGTCGCCGGTGATTTCGGTGGCGGTAGAACCCAAGACCAAGAGCGATCAGGAGAAGATGGGCGTAGCGCTAGGCAAGCTGGCGCAGGAAGATCCGACCTTCAAGGTTGCAACCGATCCAGACAGCGGTCAAACAATCATCAGTGGCATGGGCGAGCTGCACCTCGAGATCATTGTCGACCGCATGATGCGCGAGTTTAACGTGCAGGCCAACGTCGGCAAGCCGCAGGTAGCGTATCGCGAAACGGTGCGCAAGAAGGCCGAGGCGGAAGGCAAATACATCCGCCAGACCGGTGGCAGCGGTCAGTACGGGCACGTGAAGATCCGCATCGAGCCGAACGAGGCCGGCAAGGGCTACGAATTCGTCAACGAGATCGTGGGCGGCGTGGTTCCCAAGGAGTACATCAAGCCGGTGGACCAGGGCATTAAAGAAGCCATGGAAGGCGGTGTACTCGCCGGCTACGAGATGGTCGATGTGAAGGCCATCCTGTACGACGGCAGTTACCACGAAGTGGATTCGAACGAAATAGCCTTCAAGATCGCCGGTTCGATGGCGTTCAAAGAGGCTGCGCGCAAGGCCAGTCCGGTACTGCTGGAGCCGGTAATGTCTGTGGAAGTCGTGGTGCCGGAAGAGTTCATGGGCACGATCATTGGCGACTTGAACAGCCGTCGCGGCCGCATCGAGGGCATCGAGCATCGCGCGGGATCGCAGGTGATTAAGGCGATGGTTCCGCTGGCGGAGATGTTCGGTTACGCGACCACCATGCGCTCGAATACGCAGGGACGCGCAACGTTTTCCATGCACTTCGCACGGTATGAAGAGGCACCTCGCGCCGTGGCCGAAGAAATCGTGGCCAAGGTGCAGGGCAAGAGTCCGGCAGGGACGAAGTAAACACTTTTAGCGATTTCATAGATACACGGAGCTCGCAATGGCGAAAGAAAAGTTTGATCGCAGCAAGCCGCACGTGAACGTGGGGAC
Organism: Binatia bacterium; assembly: GCA_035638375.1. Taxonomy (GTDB): domain Bacteria; phylum Acidobacteriota; class Terriglobia; order Terriglobales; family Acidobacteriaceae; genus DASRAA01. Next base: position 22,085 of record DASRAA010000261.1, read on the forward strand.
GATCGGGCACATCGATCACGGCAAGACGACGTTGACGGCGGCCATCACCAAGGTGTTGCAGAAGCACAATCCGAACGTGAAGTTCCGCTCG
>DASRAA010000262.1:0-8433 GCA_035638375.1 Binatia bacterium
TCTGGGGCAGGAACGTCAGCAGCTCCCGGATCAGGGTGAGGCACTCCTCCTCGCCGTCGGCGGCGAAGTGGGCCACGCCGGAGGTGGTGCCGTGCGCCGAGGCGCCGCCCAGATCCTCGGCCGAGACCGTCTCGTGGGTGACGGCGCGGATGACGTCCGGCCCGGTCACGAACATGTAGGACGTGTTCTTCACCATGAACGTGAAGTCGGTGATGGCCGGCGAGTAGACGGCCCCGCCCGCGCACGGACCCATGATGGCGGAGATCTGCGGGACCACGCCCGACGCCAGCGTGTTGCGCAGGAAGATGTCGGCGTAGCCGGCGAGCGACATCACGCCTTCCTGAATGCGCGCGCCACCGGAGTCGTTGAGGCCAATGACGGGAGCGCCGACACGGAGGGCTGTGTCCATGAGCTTGACGATTTTGGCGGCATTGGATTCGGAGAGCGAGCCGCCGAAGACGGTGAAGTCCTGAGCGAAGACGAAGACTAGCCGGCCTTCGATGCGTCCGTAGCCGGTGACGAAGCCATCGCCGAAGATCTTTTGCTCGTCCATGCCGAAGTCGGTGCAGCGGTGAGTGACGAGCCTGTCGCTCTCGTCGAAGGTGCCTTCGTCGAGTAGGAACTCGATGCGCTCGCGAGCGGTCATCTTGCCCTGTGCGCGCTGGTTTCTCTGGCGCTGCTCGCCTCCGCCGACCTCGGCCAGCGAGTTGCGGCGCTTCAGTTCGTCTAACTTCTGCTCAAGATTCATGCCGGGGATTATAAATAGCGGGGTTGCTGGTCCGGTGTGCCGGGAGAGCATCGAATAGTTTCGAGTTTCGAGATCCCACGCTTTGCTAAAAGATCGGGCACCCACCATCACTCTGTGCGGAGGGCCTGCACAGGATTGACAGATGAGGCGCGGCGGGCCGGCAAATAGGACGCTAGCAGTGCGGTAATGAGCAGTACGATAGCAACGAAAGCGAGGACCCAGACGTCCATCGCACCGACTTCGTACAACGTGCTGCGCATAATGCGGCCGATGATTGCGGCGCCAGCGAGCCCTAGGATCAGTCCGGCGCAGGCGAGCAGCAACGCATCGTGCAGAATGAGCCGGATCACGCGGGCTTTGCCGGAGCCCAGCGCCAGGCGCACGCCGATTTCCTGGGTGCGTTGCGAGACGGCGAAGCCCATCAGCGCATAGATGCCAACCGCGGCAAGCAGCAGGGCAACAGCGGCAAAGGCGGCGAACAGGACCATGGTGAAGCGATCTTCGGCGAGCGCTTCGCTCTTGATCTGGTCCATCGTACGCAAGCGCGCCACCGCAACTTGCGGATCGACAGAGTGCACGGCGGCGGCGATGGAGCGGGAGATGGCCGCAGGCTCGCGGGAGGTGCGGACTCCGATGGTCGCATCGGGTGAGAGCGATTGGGCGAAAGGGACATCCATCTCGGGATAGTCATGGCGGAAGCTTTGGCTTCTGACGTTGTGGAAGACGCCCACGATTTGCCACACAACTTCGGGGCCGAGCTGCGGCGAGCCGGGAATGATCTCCTCGATGGCGATGCGTTGCTGCAGCGGATCGACGCCCCGCAAGTAACGCCTGACGAATTCCTGGTTGACCATGGCGACCCGCACGCTCGATGCGGTGTCCTGCGGAGTGAAGCTGCGGCCCTGGATGACATCGATGCCGAAGGTCTTGAAGTAGTCTGGCGAGACAGATTGGAAGTCGACAGGAGGACGTTTGGAAGGATCGCTATAGGTGGGCCCGGCGACGAGACGGAAATTTATATTGTCACTGGCCCAGCGAAGAGGCAGGCCGGTTACCGTGGCGACAGAAGAGACTCCCGGCACAGCACGGATGGCAGCCAACATCTGCTCGTTATACGTATTCATCTCGGCGGTGGAAGCGAAGCGTCCATGCGGCTGAAGAAGCATAAAGGTGAGCACGTGGTCGGTTTGAACACCGAGGTCGACCCGCGTGAGGTTCCAGAAGCTATGGATGGCGAGACCTGCACCTGCGAGCAACGACAGGGCGAGACTGAATTCTCCGACAATGAGCAGACGGCGCAGCTTGTGGCTCTTCAATCCGGAGGTCGAGCGACCGCCATCTTTTAGCGCTTCCTGCGGATCGACTCGCGAGGCGAACCAGGCGGGAGCGCAACCGAACAGCAGTCCGGCGAGGGTGGTAGCGGCGAGAGCGGTGGCGAGGACGGGTGGATCCAACTGGAAGTTGGCCTCCGAGGGCAGGATGCCTTCTGGCACTATGCTCACAATGACGCGCAGCAAAACCTTACCGAAGGCGATGCCGACGGCGCCGCCGAGCACGGCCAGCATTAGGCTCTCGATAAGGAACTGCGTGAAGATCTGCAAGCGGGTGGCGCCCATGGAAGTGCGGATTGCGATCTCGCGCCGACGTCCGGCGCCGCTGGCCAGCAGAAGGTTGGCGATGTTGGCGCAGGTAATCAGCAGGACGAATCCGACCGCTCCGAGGAGAAACCAGAGGTTGTCGATGCGCTCGGGCGGCAGGAAGTCGTTTTTCAGCGGCTCGACGCTCGCACCCCATCCGCTGTTGGACTTGGGATAGTTTGCCGCAATGTGCGAGGTGACACCGTTCATGTCCACCTGCGCCTGCTGCACGGTGACGCCGGGCTTGAGGCGTCCCATGACAAGCACCCAGTGATAGTCGTGGTTAATCTGGTCAGGCGTGAAAGCGAGGGGAGCGATGAGTTCGAAGCCCAGGCGATCAGCAAGGCCGGGCGAGAGCACTCCGACAACCGTATGCGGCGCACCGTTCACGCGCATGGTGGTGCCGACGATGTTTCGGTCAGCGCCAAGTTGGTTCCAGAGCTTGTGGGTGAGGATGATGACGTGATCTTTGCCCGGAATGCCTTCTTCAGGAAGGAAGTCGCGACCGAGAATGAGGGGAATCCCCTGCAGGGTGAAGTAGCCGGGAGTGGCGCGGCGTCCGAGCAGTTGCTCTGGCCGGTCTTGCGTGGCCACATTGAAGGTGGCTCCCGACCAGGCAACGAGCTGCTGGAAGGATTCTTGTTGTTGCCGCCAGTCGAGGAAATCGCCGGCCGAGACGCCATTGCGATGGCCATTCACGAAGGACCAAACGATGACTAACTGGTGAGCATCGGGATAGGGCAGCGGCGCAATCAGCGTGGCATACACCACCGTGTAGATGGCTGTGGTAGCGCCTATGCCGATCATGAGGGTAGCGATAATCGCAACTGTCATGCCAGGACGACGCCGCACACCGCGAAGACCATAGCGAACGTTACGGAGGAGAGTGCGCACGGACCACCTCGGGGATGGAATAGCACGTGATACGCCAATGTCAGAGACTGAAAACAAAAGGGGTTACGGAGGAAAGAGTAAAAAACGACGTCCGGCGGTGGACACGCGAGCAATCCACAGGTAAACCCGGATTACGCAAGCGACTAGCAACTAGCGGAAAGCAAAGCCTTATGCGGTATGGACTATCGGGACCCTCGAATCGCCGAGACCTACGACATCGCTAACCCGCGAGCGCCGGATGCCGACTTCTACGTATCGCTCTCCGGCGAGCGCCCGTGTAGTGTCCTGGATCTTGGTTGCGGTACGGGCACTCTATGCTGCGCGCTGGCCGAGCGTGGTCATCGCGTCACAGGCGTTGATCCAGCAGCGGCGATGCTGGACGTGGCCAGAAGAAAACCTCACGCTGAAACGGTTGAGTGGGTCGAGTCCTCCGTGCAGAGCTACCGGTCGCAGCGACGCTTCGACCTCATCCTGATGACCGGACATGGCTTCCAGATCCTGCTGAGCGATGCCGATATTCTGGCAGCATTGGCGACCATGCGTATGCACCTCAACGAGGGCGGCAGGGTTGCGTTTGAGACCCGCAATCCGCGAATGGATTGGGCTGGCGAGTGGACGGCGCGACCTCCCGTGGTCCACACATTCGGCGGCGAACAAATTGTCGAGACGTTGGAGGTTACGAACAAGGATGGGGAATTCATCTCATTCGAGACTCACTACCGCTTTGCACACGAGACGCTGACTACCAGGAGCATGTTGCGGTTTCCATCGCAAGAACATGTCGAGGAGTTGATGGTACGTTCAGGGTTAGTTGTCCGACACGTCTTCGGAGTCTGGGACGGTAGCCCGTTCGACGAGGCACGCTCGCGAGAAATAATCTTTGTCGCCGAAAGCGCAGAATAATGCGCGGTTCGGCTTCCCTCGTCCCACCCTATCGCCCAAGACGGGCGATAAGTTGGGCACCCGGGTTCAATTGTTGTTTCAGTTCTTCACTATCTCTATCGTTGTGCGAAGTGCTGCCAGCCTTCGGGTTTAAGTGGACGGGTTGTGCCATCGGGCATCCACAGCTTGAGTTGCCGGTCTTTAGTCATCCCTCCGATCCGCGTGATGGGAATACCCGCGATCCGTTCTGGAAGGCGTCTCACTCTATCAGGCGGCACGGTAAACAGCAGCTCGTAATCCTCTCCCCCGTGCAGCGCGTGGCGAAACGACTGGTCTGAAGGGAGCGCGGGAAGGACGATCTGGTCCACCACCGCTCCGACGCCGCTTTCATCGCAGACATGCTTCAGGTCAGTGGACAGGCCGTCGCTGGTGTCGATCATGGCCGAAGCCAGTTGGTGTTCGCGCAGAAACTGGCCGACCGCGATGCGCGGATCGGGATAGAAATGCTGCGGATACCTGGAAGGCTTCAGCTTTTTGCCGGCGCGGAGTTCTTGCAGTGCAACCACCGAAACGCCGAGTTGGCCGGTGACGTAGAGGAAGTCTCCGGGCTTTGCGCCCGAACGCATGACGGCGCCGCCGCGAGCAACGCTGCCGGCTACGACAATGTCGGCGAGAACGCCATGCGGCGATTGGGCAGTATCTCCTCCGGCAAGTTCCACGTTGTACTGCTTGGCGAGCTTTAGCAGCCCGCTCATGAAGTTGTCCACCCAGCGCTGCGGCAGGGCGCCCGGCAGGGCGAGCGACAGAAATGCCCATCGCGGAATCCCACCCATTGCGGCGATATCGCTCAGTCCGCGCGCCAGGCAGCGGTGGCCGACCGAGTCAGCAGGGTGCCATTCGCGACGAAAGTGCATGCCCTCGAGAGAGAAGTCTGTGGTGAGCAGGAGCTTGTGTCCGCGAGGAAGATCTAGCACAGCGCAATCGTCACCGATAGCGGCACCTAATTTGTCTGCTGTACGGCGAATCCGGTTGATGAGTTGACGTTCCGGAAGCGGCATCAAAGCAGTTTCAGGTTTCGAGTTGCAACTTTCAAGTAGAAACCTGGTTATCAATTGCCAGTCGCCAGTTAGTCAAACAAGGTCAACCGATCGGAGGGATCACGTTGATAAGACTTGAGATCGGAAGAACTTTGTTCCCGAACCCTATCGCCAAAGCACGGCGACAAGCCAGGCCACCGAGCCCGACTCGGCGAGCGCTCGAAGAGGACTTCGGGGCTGGGGCACAGCAGTTCCGTCGGAATAACCCAAACGAGGCAATCGGCATCAAAAGAGCCAAAATCCACTTCTCCCACTTTTGTCGCAAGGTCATGCTCAAGTGTCATTGACTCAGGTTGTGGGCATCTGTTACGGTTTGATGTCTTCTATAAGGTCAGGCTCCTGAGTTGAACGCCACGTTGTAAGGCTCGGGTGGAGGGTCTAACCTCATGACTCTCCTGGGATTCCGCTGTCGCAGTTGGGCCCGCTGGACACAGAGACTCCGATTTTTATAGGCAAGCTGAATTTCTACCGGAGCAACTTTGAACTGAGGGTTATCGTATTGCGCAAGCGCTTTTATATCCTATTCGTAGCGCGTGACGCCGAAGGGCAGCTACGAAAGATCCCAATTCCCATACACTACCTCTACGTCTTCCTCGCCGGGGCCCTGATCGGCATGTCCACCATCACCGGCATGGCGGGCTCGTATGCCCGCATGCTTTGGAAGGTAGCCAGCTTCAATCAGCTCCGCACCGAAAAAACTGCGCTTCAGACCAAGTATTCGCAACTTGAACAGGTCACGCACGAGAAAGACATCCAGGTCGCCTCTCTGGGTTCCATCGCCAACGAAGTTTCGGTCATTTACGGACTAAAGCCCAAGCAGAAGTTCCTGGCCGAGCCTGATAGGCCGCTAAAGCCCGAAGAAGTAACGGATGCCATCAACAGCCTTTACGCTCTGCGTAGCTCGGCGCTGACCGGGGCGACAGCAGCGGGCATGAACATGGGACTCACCCATCGCGCCTCGCTCTCCGACTGGATCGCCGCTACCACTGCGCCGACTCTTTGGCCTGTGACAGGGCCGATCACGGGCCCCTTCGGTGCGCGGCAGGATCCGTTCAACGGTGAAGGCTCATTCCACGCCGGGATCGACATCTCCTGCCACTATGGATCGCCGATTCTCGCACCCGCCGACGGTGTTGTCACATATGCCGACTTCTATAGCGGCTATGGCCGCATGCTCGAGATCGATCACGGCAACAGCGTCGTGACGCGATATGGCCACCTGTCGGGATTTGCCGTGACCGATGGCGAATCGGTCCGGAAAGGACAGGTCATCGGCTACGTTGGCATGAGTGGCCGCAGCACCGGAGCCCACTTGCACTATGAAGTGCGCATCCACGACACGCCAGTCAATCCGCACAAATATCTGCGCAACGTCGCCGACAGCGCCTTCGGCGGCGCAAGCTGATCTCTCGGTTGCTTCCTTTAGCGGCGGAGGTGCGATGAGGCTTTTCGGCGTGCGCGTAAGCGCGCGCTCAACGGCCGCCGCGCGATCGAGCCGCGGAGCGGCGGTGTTGGTGACGTTTCGAGCCGGAAGCACCACGCCCTTTAACGTGGCGAAAGGAAGCTTACCCCGAAGATTCCCTTTGCGCGACGAGAGTGAGTCAAGATACGGCTTCAGTGTGCAGCGATGCTAGACAGCGATACCAATCAAGGCGGCAATTGCGAGCAGTCGTAAAGTCATTCCGAAATCATACCTGCGGCGCCGCGAGTGCCAATGACGAAAAACCATCGACGAACAGCCAAGAGCGAGTCGCTAGCTCCTAGTGGCTAGTTGCTACAATCTCCAGGTGCCCAAATTCTTCGACAACCCGGCCGCGCGCACCGCCCCTCCCAGTGCTTGCGTTCCCGCGTCTGTGACGCTCGGCGGAGTCGAAATCCGTCCCGCCACTGTCCTCGCACCCATGGCCGGCATCACCGACACGGTTTTTCGCCGCTTTATTCGCAACCTCGGCGGATGCGGCTTGATGATGACCGAGTTCACCTCGGCTGACGGCCTCACCCGCCATCGCGACAAAAAAGCGCAGCGCTATCTCACCTTCTACGGCAACGAGCACCCCATCTCAGCGCAGCTCTTCGGCAGCGACCCCGCTATCCTCGCCGACGCCGCCCGCGTCGTTCAGGACATGGGTTTCGACCTTGTCGACCTCAACCTCGGCTGCCCGGCGAAAAAAGTTGTCAGCTGCAACGGAGGCTCCGGCCTGCTGCGCAACCTGCCGCTGATTCGTTCGATCTTCGAGTCGGTGCGAGCTGTCGTGACCATCCCGTTCACCGTCAAGTTCCGCGCCGGATGGAACGACCGCGAAATCGTCCACATCGAGCTGGCCAAGTTGGCCGAAGACTGCGGACTCGCCGCCCTTGCCCTCCACGCCCGCACGCGCGAACAGGGCTACTCCGGTCAGGCCCGCTGGGAGTGGATCACCGCCCTCAAAGGCGCCGTGAAGATTCCCGTCATCGGCAACGGCGACATTCGCTCGCCCGAAGACGCCGCCGCCATGGTCGCCGAAACCGGCTGCGATGCCGTCATGATCGGCCGCACCGCAGCTTGCAATCCGTGGATCTTCCGCCAGATCGAGCAGTACACCTCCACCGGCCGCTACGACAATCCCAGCGAAGCCGACCGTTACGAGATGATCCGTACTTACTTCACCATGTTGCACGACGAGAAGATGATCGGGGCGCCCGGCAAGATGAAGCAGTTCGCCTCGTGGTTCACGCACGGCGTCGCCCACGGAGCCCAGCTCCGCAAAGCGATCTACGAGTCCCACAATGAGGGACAGATCCTCGACGCTGTAGACCGCTTCTTTGAGGCACTGCTCAGCGGCAAGCTCGCTGCACCCGCACCGCAAACTATCGAGCTGGCCGAACCCCAACCCCTCGCGGCGTCATCGTGAGGACGGCGCCTTGGAGAGCCCGTGGGAGTCACGCGGCCTTATTGTTCTTCAGGTCCCACCCCGCATCCGACGAGCCACCACTGCTGCCATCCGATTTGAGTTGGGTGTAGTCGAATTCAATCTTGCCGTAGGTCATCGAAATGGATTCAGCCGGATCATCGCCCGTCCTGACGCCGTCGATCATGTAAGAATCGATGAGCACATCAGTCAATTTGATCGAAAGGTAGGGGCGCGTGGCGTTTCCCGCCTTTCTGACCGTTATCAGACCACTCTTAAGGTGTGTT
>DASRAA010000263.1:0-4674 GCA_035638375.1 Binatia bacterium
AGGTACGGCACTAGGGCGGCGGTCTGATGGGCATAGGTGGCATACGTCTCCCCAAATTGGGAACGCATCCACTCCTCCTCCATGCGGAGCTTGGCCCAGAACACGAGGAATACTAGGACGAAAGCGATAAACCCGCGTACCTGGGAGAGCGCAATCGCGGTGCCAAGAAACCCGGTCAGAATGCCGGTGTAGATGGGGTGACGGACCAGGGCATAGGGGCCGGTGGTAATCAGCTCGTGGCCCTGCTTAATGGTTACGGAGCGGCTCCAGTTCCTGCCGAGGTGCTGGCGCGCCCAGACGGCGAAGAGAAGACCGACGACGGTAAAAACAGCTCCAACCCAAAAAGGCCGGATACCAGACGGCCAGAGCTGGCGGTAGAGCCAGGGCAGCGGGATGCGAGTTGTCGAGAGAAGGACGATCACAATCAGGAAGGCTAGGGCCCGCAGGATGCGCGACGCGGCAGACTCGAGGCGCTGGGTGGTTTTGGTATCAGCCGCCTTGATCTGCCAATAGAGAAGAAAGGCGATCCAGACCACGGGAAAAAAAGATTCAAAGAACCAGAGCATTCAGGACCTCCGGGCGTTGTAGTTCTCAGGTGGAAATACTTACTCCGCCATTGCGGAATGCTGCGCGCGGCGACCTGGGCCGCTTCCACCTGCAAGAAGCGCAACATCGAATTCCCTGTTTGGTTGCTACACAAGCAATCCAGGCGGGCTTGACGCCTTACCGACCGCGCGGAGTGGGCAATCCCAAAATTCACTTCGTCGTGCGAGACGGTTTTGCAAGTATGTGCATCACCGATGGATTGTGCATACCGCCCTACCACCCTCGTCCAGAATTGTGCCCATTTTGTACCCACCCATGACGCTACCACGTGCTACGGTGTAATGCGGGCCTGGCTGGAAACCGCTCCAAGCCCGCATGAACACTAGGTTGTAGCACTTCGTAGCATTTGCTAAGTTGTTGATCCTTCGTCCTGCAATTACTTGCGGCTTTGCGACGTGCACATCCTAATGTTCGGCACATTCCTCGTCGCCGATGCTCAGCACACTATCGAATGTGAGAAAAACGCGTTCGATCAACAGCCAAGGAAATTCCTTCCTGATGACCGCAGAAGCGCGGCACAGTTCAATACAGTGGTGTGCCATCTCGCGTTGATGGTCACCATCGAATGCCGCCAAGCCGCCGTAAGTGGCGCAATCAGAATGGCTCGTTAGGATGACGCGGCCAGCCTGATGCAATCGAATCGCGAGCCGCACTTGTTCCAAAACGAAGGCGCGATCAAAATCGGTACGCGGAGATGACAGCGCCAGACTGCCGCCGGCGATAATCACCAGATCCGGATGCACTATGCTGTAACGCCGCAAGAATTCGCCCGCCGCTAACCGAATTCGCGCGTCAAAACAGCAGATCACGGCGGCATCAGCAGCGTAGGGCTGAGAATTGGATTCGAAATCGAAGAGTCTTCTGATTATCACCTCCGACGTTTGTTTGAATTAGGCCCGGCCATTAACCAGTTACTTAAGTAGTGTGTCTACGTCTAAGCGGGCGGGGGGCGAGAACAATGATCTCAAAACTAGGTGTGTTTTGGATGGGCGTCGTTGTTTATCTGGCCAGCGCTTCGGGAAGTTTTGCGCAATCGAGCGTGCTTACACTCGCCTATCAGCTCACCCATGTCGATCAAGGCGAGCCATATTTCTCTCCAGACGGCAAACGAGTGGTTTACGAAACAACAGTAGCGGGATATCAACAAATCTTCATCATGAATGCCGACGGAGCCGCTCAAACGCAGATTACCCACAATTCTGTGACCCACGACAGCCCATCGTGGTCGCCTGATGGTAAGCTCATCGCATTTGTCGCCGATGATGGCCAGCGTGAGCAAATCTGCATAATCAATGTTGACGGAAGTGGTGAGCAGTGCCTGACGGGCGTACTGCACAAATACATCCATCCGAACTGGTCTGCCGACAGCACAAAGCTCATCTTCTGTTCGGATGACGACCTTCAGCCGCCAAAAAAGAACGAGTCCGAAATCTATAGTCTCGACTTGAAAACCCGCAAAATGACAACAATCATTTCCGGCGGTACGAACACATATCCCTCATGGTCGCCCGACGGAACGAAGATCGCGTTTCGCAGAATGCTCGGCGAGATGAATTCTGAAGTTTTCGTGGCCGACAGCGACGGCTCCAACCAGCGCAACCTGACGAACAATCCGGCATTCGACGGCTGGCCTTCTTGGTCGCCGGACGGCAAACAGATTGTTTTCGCTTCAAACCGGCGGGCCAATTATCAGATCTATGTCATGAGGGCGGACGGTAGCGACGTTCGACTGGTGGCGAATACGGAGGGGCGTGCAACCGAGCCTAGGTGGTCTCCCGATGGCAAGAGTATCTATTTCACCAATTGCAAGAAGGTCGACTTCGGAGTGGATTGCGAACTAATGGTGGCGGTTCTCGGTCAGGTGCCGACTCCGCGCAAGTAATTGGCATTCAGTGTTTGTCCTTGAATCCTGCTGCGCCCTTGATAGCTGTATCGTGCTAGTGTGTCCTCGATTACCGGACAGGCATGCTAGGCAGGGGTACTCCCAATCAGAGGCGAGGGGCGATCAGAGGTGTACCCCGGGATGCTGCTTCTAACCCAGGCAAGCCGGTACAGCTCGCGCCTCAAGAACCACCCTTTCTAAACAGCAAGTTACGTGTAGTCTATAAAGCATCGATTTAGGGAATGGACACTTCCAGAAACTCATGAAGCTAGCAAATCGGTGCGCCTTGCGCCTGACCCGGATCCGAAGCGTGGGCTCGGATGTTGCATTCTGTCTTGCATCCTGCTCACAGGCAGGATTTGCCCTGTGCTCGCCCGGCTCCAAGCCCGACGACACGTTCATCAGAAGCACCACACGCAGATGAGAGTGACGGGATCTGTGAAGGAGAAATCACGAATTGTGAATTTCATGGTGGTCGCTCAGAAGTCTGCTAAGGCGGCACAGTGATTCGGCTCAACAAAAGAATCCACCAGCAACAAGCGCAACAATGAATTGCCTTGTTTGCTGCTGTCTCCAAGTCGTCGTCGGCCCGGCCTTTACATAAGCAATCGGCGCGGAGCAGGATTGTGAGTGTAATGCGCTGGTAACAACAGTTATTCAGGAAAATCTGCAATTGGCGCTTGGGGCAAATTAAGCGATCTATGACGCTTGAGTTCGTCCAGGCCCGGCCCCTCGGACAAGCGAAGAAATCCTCTTATTAGATTACTAGCGTTAAATTACTAGCGGCAGAAGACTGGAACTCGCAATACATGAATCGGGACCTGCCGATAACGACCCGCAGTCACCGCGCTCACGCCATGAAGGCCCATTCTCGGATTGGCCACCTGTCGTAGGTTGCTGCCTCCGGGTGCCGCTTTGTTTTATCCCCAGGCAGTAAGAGCGCTGTACGAGAGCGGCAAACTGCTGCATCGGGCAAGTGGCCCGGCTGGCGCTGTGGCTTGGCTCGCCATAGCGGTTTCAGTCGGACTCGTCTATAGCGTGCCTGCTGGAGGAATCACGGTCGCCTATCTGCTGGGGCGCCAGGAAAGAACGTCCTCCTCGGATTTGCTGGCCCGTCGACTTGCGCACTTGGCAGTGGCCTCGCCTCCGCTCTTCGTGCTGATCGGAGTCGTCTTTTATCTGCTGCGCTTCCCGAACGGCGATTCCGTGTTCTGGCCGATCTTCTGGCTCACAGCCCTTGCGGCAGCCGGATGGGCCATGCGCAGCCAAGGCACGGATACACCGGCCTCCGCTACACCTGCCCCCATTCCGCTAAGAGTGGCGCATGGTACTTCGGCACTCTTGATCGTCCTCATCTTTCTCGCCTGGCATCTCCTGAACCATGCGAGCGCCGCGTTCAGCCCCGAGTTCAACCAAGCGATGATGACCACGCTCCGGAAATGGTATCGCTCTGAGTTGGTCCAACCGGTGCTGGTGACTTTGATGCTGTTCCAAGTGGTCAGCGGCGTGATTCTTCTTTGGCGCGTCACGGCGGCGCGCAGCGATCTCTATCAGACACTGCAAACGTCCACCGGGGCTTTCCTGGCTGCTTTCATCGTTTCTCACCTTAATGCAGTCTTCATTCTGGGTCGTGCGGTCAGCAAGATGGATACCACCTTTCTATGGGCGTCCGGCGCTCCGGTAGGTCTGCTGTCCGACGCATGGAACGTGCGGCTCATTCCCCATTACTCTCTCGGCGTTTGGTTCGTTATCACCCACATCGGACTTGGCCTTAGGGGAGTGTTGCTTGCTCACCGGGTATCGCGGCCCGCAGCCGACCGTCTCGCATGGGCTGTAGGCGCACTCGGGGCGGCCTTCGCCCTCACGATCACTGTCGCGCAACTGAGTGTGCACGGCGCCTCATACTAACAGCGGAAAGTGCGATTCCTGAGCCAGTTGGCGAACACTTCCTGCAACCCTTTCGCCGTTGTACGCACTCGCTGTTCCAGTTGTATTCGGCCAGCTTCATCCAGCACGCAGTACCTCGAGTTGCGATCACCCAGATCCAGTCCGATGGTCGGTTTCTGCCGAGAAATATTCCTGCTCTGCTTTGCCACTGCGGTGCTAACCTTCTTCATTGCCGGTCTCCTTTTTCTCTGTGCCTTGAGCACGTGGATACCTGGGAGCGTACAGCATCCCGTCGGAGA
>DASRAA010000264.1:0-6957 GCA_035638375.1 Binatia bacterium
GCCGCTAACAGTGTTTCGGTGCAGTCGAATCAATGCGGCATGACCGCCAACTGCGTGATGCTCAGCGCCAATCCCACCACGCCGTTGCCTCTTAATCTGTCCAGTGAATCACAGACGGGCATTAAGATTCCCAGTGGCCAGATCGCGGGAGGGCAGTTTAGCATCGCTGCCGGCCAGACGAAAGACCTGAACATTGATTTCGATGCGTGTGCTTCGATAGTGAGTCAGGGCAACGGCCAGTACCGGCTCAAGCCGGTACTGCACGCGGGCGAGATCGCTCTTACCTCAACGTCAATCAACGGCAGAGTGATTGACAATGTCACCGGACAGGCCATCAACGGTGGGGCAACAGTTATAGCTCTGGAACAGAAAGACTCTGGCGGCGTCGATCGCGTCGTCATGGAAACAGTGACGGACTCGAATGGAAGCTTCGTCTTCTGCCCGGTCCCAGCGGGAAGCTATGACGTTGTAGCCGCCGCGGTTAATGGCGCGGGGACAGCCTACGGTGCCACAATCATCACCGACGTGCAACCGGGGAGCGCTCTCGGCACGGTACCGCTGGTGGCCGAAACCGGCGCCAATACCTCGCCAGCATCCATCACGGGCCAGGTCACGAGCAGCACCGGCAGCGCTCCTACTTCTGTGGACATCGTCTTGTCTGCATTGCAGCCCGCTCAAATCAACGGTTCGCAGGTTATGGTAACGATACCTCTGGCTTCGCAGTCCATGGCAACCGCAATCGTGACCACTGCGTCAGTTGGCAGTTGCCCCACGAACACCGAGTGCGTGACCTACACACTTGCGGTCCCCGCGCAGAATCCGGGTGTAGGGGTATTCAGCACCAGCGGAAGCCAACAGCCTGCTCCACCAGCTCCCGCCCCGGTGGACTACGCCATTGATGCGCAAGCCGTGGTGCCGGGTGGCGGCGGTATCCCTGACTGTTCTCCTGCTGACGTGCAGACCAGCTCCACATCGTGTGGCACTCCTTTGTCAGTGACGGCGGGGGGAACCACGACAGCTTCAACCCTGACCTTCACCGGTTGCCAATAGTGCGTTTTCCAATCGCGGCGGGTTGCTCAAAGCGGAAGCGTTGATCTATTGAGGCAACTTCCCTCGAACAGTCTCGCTGGAGTAGCCAGACTGCAACTCCGACCGTTATCTTAGGGGACGAACGCTTTCTCCATTTCCAACTGAGGCGGCACACGATTAGCTAGTGATGAATCCTCCTCACATTAAAGGCGAAGACAATATTGGCGAATATAGAAATAGACTCTGATGGTACAGAACTGAGGCAGACGCTCGTGAATAGCGCGTGTTGGCGCTAGAATCGGGCCATGAAAGAGCCAAAAGGAGTGAGCGCAAACGCGGATCGTCGATCGTGTCTGGGGCGCCCAACTGTCGCCGCTAGCTCAGATACTTCTCCAGAGGTTCCCAGTAGTGGGCCTTCCATCCGACTGCCAAGTGCTCGCCATTACCTGTGGGAAAGCCGGTGTGGTCAAAAATCAGCTTTGTTTCGGGTCCCTGTTCTTTCAATTCAAAGCGCGCGATAGAAAAGATTCCGGGTTCCCAACTGACCTCACGCCATGCCTGGACAATTCGTTGATTGGGCACGAGCTCGAGCTGCCGTCCGACGATATAGTCTCCAAAGAGGCTGAATGAGCCGCCGGGTTCCCGGCTGATCTGTGCAGGATGGCCCCGGAGGTCGATGCCTTCTATCGTCCCGCTGAGCAGTTGGACTTTCTGGAACTGCTGTGCATCGGTGAGAGCTTCATAGATGCGCTGCGGCTTCGCCTTGAACACTGTTTCCTGATGAATAGCCTCTGCGTTATGCGAAAGGCCGTTGCCGGTCTCGGCCCAGGAATAGCTTGAGCCAACGGCAAGGCCGCCAATTGCGGCAGCGATGCCAACCAACCATTGCCGTCGATTGGAAGAACATTCTGGAACCGGTAAGTTGTCGAAGGTATTCACGGATTCCTCTGAGACTGATGTCGCCGAGAAGAGTTTGTGGGATCTTTGTCGGCGAGGGAATCACAACACCTAAACAAAATATGATCAATATAATATTTTTCGCGTGGCAATTTTCCTGCCCTTATTCGTGGGTTTGCCTTGGAGGAATTACATGCCCTACTCCGGAGCACATCGTATTGCGACAAAGAAGAACATCATTGACAGCGCACGGAGACTCTTCAATCGACATGGGTTTGAGAATGTATCGATCGAGCAAATCATGGCTGGGGCGGGACTCACGCATGGCGGCTTCTATTCATACTTCGACAGCAAGAGCGACTTGTATGCGGAAGTGTTGAATTGCTTCTTCACCGACCCAGAATGGAAGAACTGCTGGGAAGGCGTGCACGTGGACCTGTCATCGACCGATGTTGGTGCGCAAGTCGTGAGGGCATACCTGTCGCGGCAACATTATGAGGACGTGGAGAATTCGTGTCCCATGGTTGCCTTGCCGACGGACGTCGCACGCAGTGGTGTCGCGGCGAGAACTGCGTTCGAGACGGTGTTTCGAGCGATGGTTAGTGTACTGGAGCGGAGTCTGTTAGAGAAGAAGCGGCCGCGTCGCGAGTTAGCCCAGGCAATTGCCGCCCTTAGCATCGGCGGGATGGTAGTGGCGAGAACATTAGTCGACCGCTCGCACGCGGACCAACTTCGCGCTTCTTGCCTGGAAGCGGCGCTAAATCTCGGAGGTTGGAAGAGCAGTACCAATTCAGGGGAAAGCAAAAAGGGTCCTTCAGCATCACGAGCACACATCCAGAAGCTTGCAAAAGGCAAGCGCGCGCGAAAGCGGGCGCTTGGTTCTCTTTAGTTGGCGTTTGGTGGGCTCGGAGGGATTCGAACCCCCGACCAAGGCATTGTGAGTCGCAAGAAGACGCTGATTCTAAACAACTTCAAGAAGAAGCAAAGATGTTCTGCCAAGACGCGGTAATCAGTTGGCTCGACGTCATGCTGATCGCGACCATCATTGTGTCGATTTGTCCCTTGCGGTTGACTTTGCCACTACCGTCGATACGAAAGTATCGACGATACCATCGTGCAATTGTCAGACCCATTTTGTTCTGGCTAAATGGGAAAGCTGTATGTCGCCGGATGACTTTTGGCACCCGCCAGACAATTTCTCGGGTCGAAGCTCTAAGTTCTTGAGATTGTCGGCGGCTGCACATCCACTTGCGCGACAAGTGAACTACAAACGGTCGACCGTCAATTGTCGGCTTCTATCAACCCGTTTCCGAGACAACAAGTATGGAGGAGATGCTATGGCAACTGTGAGTGCGGCTACCAGACTCGCACAGATGAACACACCTGCGAAACCCGCACAGATTCGCCTGGCCCGGCGGTCGCCCGCCTATTTGCGTGTCACGATAGACAACCCCCCGATCAACGTCATGGGCCCGGAAATGGTCCGGCAGTTCCAGGAAGTGATCGATGCTCTCGAGAGCGACGAGCACGCGAGGGTCGTGGTTTTCGAGAGCGCGGTCGAAGACTACTTCCTGAATCACTCCGATTTCACGGCGAAGCTTGAGGACCTCACTTCATTGCCTGCCGGTCCCACAGGCTTGCCGCCTTGGCCGGACTTTCTCGTGCGACTGACCCGATTGCCAGTCGCCTCCATTGCCCTCATCCGCGGCCGTGCGACCGGCAATGGCAGCGAGATCCTGCTGGCCTGCGACATGAGTTTCGCCAGCCGCGAAAAAGCCATCATCTCGCAATGGGAGGTGGGAGTGGGGATGGTCGCCGGTGGTGGCCCCATGGCTCGGCTTCCCCAACTCATCGGCCGAAACCGCGCCCTCGAGGTGCTCTTGAGCTCGGAAGACATCAGAGCAGACCAAGCCGAGACCTACGGCTACATAAATCGTGCCCTGCCCGATGCCGATCTCGATGCGTTTGTAGAGGCGCTCGCGACACGGATCGCCAGCTTTGACAAATGGGCCATTGCCCAGACCAAGCGCCTCGTCAACACCAGCCTGCCGCCGGACGTCGAACTGGGTGCCGGATGGGATGCATGTATCGCTTCGCTCGGACGATCTGCCGCCCAGGAGGGGATTAAGGCGCTGATCGCGCGGGGTTTCCACAAGCCAGGGGATGTCGAAAATCGGCTCGGATATTACTTGGGCCAAATCGCTCGCTAGACCGGCGTGCCCGACGCAAGTGCATCTTGCGGAGCTTGAAACCGCAGGCTCCGCAATCTTCTTGTCGGGAAAATTCTCTCGGTCCAAACGGAGATAACGCTTCCCTCTCCGGCCATTCAGAGTGCGAAACAATCTCTGACCGCAAGGCTTGCTGCAATGTCAATAGACGAGTGCCCTGTGCTCAGAATCTGGTGGGGGCAGTGTGCCGGAATTGAAGCTGTCGCGCCAGCGTCGCCCTTCAGGAACCATCCCCGGCTACGACGCTAAGCCCCAGATCGCGCCAAGGTCCGGTGCAGGTATACACTCGTTGCCGCCTCTTGGCTGGGAAGGAGGAAGTCTTTAGTGAAGGCTCCTGACCGGTGGCTGCGGCGCGTATTGCCGCCGCTCGTTCGCGACGTCGGTTCACGCGCGATCATGGCGGCGCTTATCGTTGCCTGCCCTCCTCCTCAAGCGCCATTAGACTCGAGCTCGGGCTCCCAGAAGCCTCAGGAAACGCCATCCGCCACAACGTCGGTAACAAACGCGAGGGCCGAGATTTTGCGCAACCCGGCGCTAGGACAGCGCGACTGGCCCATCTACGGCGGCTCACCGGAGAACGATCACTATTCCGACCTGGCGCAAATCAATCGCGGCAATGTCAAGCAGCTCACTGTGGCCTGGAGCTTCGATACTCAGGAAGAGGGTGGCTTGCAGACGAGCCCACTCGAGGTAGAGGGCGTGCTTTACGCACTTACCCCGTCGCAGAAAGTCTTTGCCATCGACGCCACGACGGGAAAACTCTTCTGGAAGTTCGATTCGGGTGTCAAAGGCACTCAGCCGGATCGTGGGCTTGCGTACTGGACCGACGGCAAGGACAAGCGCCTCCTCGTCGGCGTCATGAACTACCTGTATGCGCTAGATGCGGCGACGGGAGGGCCGATTTCAACCTTCGGAAAAAACGGCCGGATTGATCTGCGGGAGGACTTGGGACGGGATCCGACGAAACAGTCGATTTACTTAACCAGTCCGGGCGTAGTCTACAAAGACTTGATTATAGTCGGGGGGCGCGAACCAGAGACGCTGCCAGCACCGCCCGGCGACATTCGTGCCTACGATGTGCGAACCGGAAAACTGCGGTGGTCGTTTCACACGATTCCCCATCCGGGGGAATTCGGATACGAGACTTGGCCGAAGGAAGCGTGGAAATCGAGTGGGGCGGCAAACAACTGGGCAGGCATGTCGGTCGACGTGAAGCGTGGGATCGTCTACGTTCCTACTGGATCGGCGGCGATGGATTTCTATGGGGCCGATCGTGTTGGCGATGATCTCTTCGCCGATTGTTTGCTGGCTCTGAATGCAGAAACCGGCGAGAGGGTTTGGCATTTTCAGGAGGTCCGGCACGACATCTGGGACCGCGATCTGCCGGCGCCACCTCTGCTTCTGACGGTGAAGCGTGAGGGAAAAGACGTCGAGGCGGTGGCGCAGACGACCAAGCAAGGATTTGTATATCTCTTCGACCGCAGCAACGGCCAACCGCTGTTTCCTGTGGAGTATCGGAAGTTCCCTTCCAGCACGGTGCCTGGAGAAGTTGCGGCGGCTGAGCAGCCGGTTCCGACACGTCCCGCGCCGTATGCACGCCAAAGATTGTCGAAAGACGGGCTGACAACGCGAACCGCGCAGGCTCATCAATGGGCCTTGGAGCAATTTCGCAAATTCCGCAGTGAAGGGCAGTTTGTACCCTTCAGCATGGGGAAAGACACGGTCATCTTCCCCGGGTTTGACGGAGGTGCGGAATGGGGAGGGCCGGCGATCGATCGGGAAACGGCCATCCTCTACGTGAACGCTAACGACGTCGCTTGGACGGGCGCTCTCGCCGAGAACACGGGCGAAAACACCGCCAAGGCGATCTATCTCAGCCAATGCGGAGTTTGCCACGGCGAGAGGATGGCGGGCTCTCCACCTGCGATACCTTCGTTGGCTGGAGTGGGCGATCGTCTCCGGCCACAGCAACTGGTTACGACCATCAAGAACGGAAAAGGAAGGATGGCCGGTTTTCCCAACCTGACGGGCGACCAGATGTTTGCACTGGTGGACTATCTCACCAGCGGGGAGAGTAAGGAGTTGCCTGCATCCGGACCGTTTCCACCGACTATGAAATACCGGTTCACGGGATACAAGAAGTTCCTAGACCCGGATGGGTATCCCGCGGTTGCGCCGCCCTGGGGTACTTTGAATGCCATCAACCTCAATACCGGAGACTTCGTCTGGAAAATTCCTCTGGGCGAGTATCCGGAACTCGCTGCCAAAGGGCAGGGCAAAACTGGAACCGAGAATTACGGTGGTCCCGTCGTAACCGCGGGAGGGCTGGTGTTCATAGGGGCAACCAACTTTGACAGGAAATTTCGCGCCTTCGACAAGGCGACGGGAGAGTTGCTCTGGGAAACCTCGCTGCCCTTTTCGGGCAATGCTACGCCGATTACCTATGAAGTCGATGGGCGACAGTACGTCGTGATTGCAGCAGGCGGTGGCAAAGATCCAAAGTCGGCCTCGGGTGGGGTGTATGTGGCCTTTGCGTTGTCAGCGAAGGACGGCAAGCCAGCTTCAGCTCGTGAGCATTAGGGATGCGAACCTTCGCGATTGCGCGCGAGCTTCAAGATGGGTAAGTGTCAGCGGGACCCGATTATAGTGAAGTAGGCTGCGGCCCTAGATTGCCAGCCGATAGCAGACGCAAGTGTGCCCACCTCTTCTCGCTCGTCGAGTCGAGTTCGACTGCACCGGAAAGGTATCTCGCGAATGCTACTTTCGCTAGGTGTCTCGATCTTGATGTGCGTGTTGTTGCAGG
>DASRAA010000265.1:0-14185 GCA_035638375.1 Binatia bacterium
TTACTCCTCCCACACTGTCGGACGTCCACTTTGTCATGGCCAGAAGCGTGAGTGTCGGTGGAAAAAAGGAATTGTTTAACATTTCTATTATCTCGCGCCGACAAGAAAAAAGTAAACTGCCATAAACTTATCACAACCACTCGTCCCAAAGTGGAATTATGACTTTGCGATTCGGCGAAGAACTGCCTTGTACTCTGTGAGTTGCAAGCAATACAAGATGTTGCTGACAGAGTAGTCCTACAATTCCTCCGAGGTGTCCTGTGGAAAACTCTGCAGCCGAAAATTGAAATGCAGGTTACCTCTTAGCATCGAGAGGTTCCGTGTACGCACACGTAAAGCCCATGGCGGCTATCCTACAAATTTTGACTTCATATGCCACAATGTCAGAGAGCGTATTGGTTAGAATGTCGCGCACGAGCAAATCGAGCAGTGTCTGCGAGCCAACACGTTCTGGACGTCGCCTGATATGCTATCCCACGCTGTGGGATCGCTGGTATCGCCCTTAGACATGATAGATGTGATCCAGGCCGGTTCACTCGAGCATCCCAAGGGGAATGTGGCAGAGTCAAGCTACAACGAGACGCAGCCACCCGCCAGTCTGCCGCCTCGCTAGCAAGCAACCCGATAGCCGGAAAAGTCAGCCCTAGCGGCCGGGTTGTCGCGCGCATAGAAAGTACTTGACCTAACCCGGCGGCCATTTCATGTCGCGGCCGCCGATCAAGTGCAGATGCAGATGAAAAACTGACTGCCCCGAGCGCGGTCCTACGTTGTAAACCGTGCGATAGCCGTCTTCAATGCCTCGCTCGCGGCCAATCTTGGCAGCTACGAGATTGCAATATCCGATGATCTGGGCGTCGTCCTGCGTGGCTTCTTTTAATCCCGCGACATGTTTTTTAGGGACGATCAACACGTGTGTCGGCGCCTTGGGATTAATGTCTTCGAATGCCAGTACCTTATCGTCCTCATAGACCTTCTTCGAGGGGATCGTGCCGGCGATGATTTCGCAAAAGAGGCAATTTTCCATGTTGCCCATCTTACTTGAGATAGCCGAGACTCTTATTCCGCCTCAGGTTGCGGCACGGTATCAGGATTGCCTGTGAAGCCGCTGACTTAGGTTCGCTGCTCGCTCCTCCGCGCCAGCAGGTAGGCGCGGATGAGCTGGTTAAGGTCGCCGTCGAGCACGCGATCCACATCGCCGACTTCCTCGCGCGTGCGCAAGTCTTTCACCATGCGATAGGGCTGTAGTACATACGAACGGATCTGCGAGCCGAAATCGATATCCAGCTTGGAATCCTCGATCTGCTTAGTCTCTTGTTTCTTCTTTTCCAGCTCGTACTCGTACAGGCGCGAGCGCAAGATGCTCATCGCCTTCTCGCGGTTCTTATGTTGCGAGCGCTCGTTCTGGCAGGCCACAACGATGCCGGTTGGAGTGTGCGTAATGCGAACAGCCGAGTCGGTTGTATTGACGTGCTGTCCACCCTTGCCACCCGAACGATAAGTGTCGACACGAAGGTCCTCGGGCTTGATATCGACCTGAATGCTCTCGTCGATCTCCGGTGAGACGAACACGCTGGCAAACGAAGTATGGCGGCGCTTGGCCTGGTCAAACGGGGAAATGCGAACCAAACGATGCACACCGATCTCGCTGGTCAGAAAACCGTAGGCATATTCACCGTTGATGCCGAAGGTCGCCGACTTGATGCCGGCTTCTTCGCCAGGCTGATACTCATACATCGAAGTCGAGAACCCTTCGCGCTCTGCCCAGCGCAGGTACATGCGCATGAGCATTTCGGCCCAGTCCTGCGACTCGGTGCCACCCGCGCCAGGATGGATGGTCACAATAGCACTGCGGTCGTCATTGGGACCAGAAAGCAGGGTTTCGATCTCCAGCTTTTCCACCAGTGTCTTCAACTGATCAATTTCGCGCCGCAAATCGGCAGAAACATCCTCTCCTTCGTGCGCCAATTCGAAGTAGGCATCGATGTCGGTAGATCGGCGCAACAGGTCGTCAGCCGTCGCGATGGAGGTTTCCAGACGCTTCTTTTCGCGCATCACTTGCTGCGACTTTTCGGGATTCGACCAGAGCGTCGGGTCAGCAGTCTGCGTTTCGACCTTGGTCAGTTTTTCGCGTAGCTTGGGCGCGTCAAAGATACTCCTGAAGGTCGTGGACCTTGGAGCGGAGTGAGGAATATTCCTGTTCGAGTTCTTCGACCATAGGGTTCGGGGAGACCTTTCTACACAGGCGCGGGCTGCGTGATTTCCGCAGGTTCGCGAAAGCGCAGCACCACACCGGCCAATGTGATTATCGCACACAGGAGGGGAAACCAATCTCCGTGTCTCGTGTAGAACGTGGTGCCTTCGATCAAGGAATAAGCGCCTTGCAGAGCAGTGCGTTGCTCGCGAGGTGCTTCCGCAACAACGCGCCCATACGGATCAATGACCGCGGTGATGCCGCTGTTGGTGCCGCGCAAAAGCCAGCGATGGTTTTCGACCGCGCGCATGCGAGCCATATTGAGGTGTTGGCCCGGAGCGCCAGTGGGACCAAACCATCCGTCATTCGAGATGTTAATGAAGACTGTCGCACCATGCAATGCAAACTGCCGCACCTCATTGGGGAACACAGACTCATAGCAGACAAATGTTCCTAGCTTGACGCCGTCTTGGTTAAGCGGAATGCGTTGGGTGCCGCGGGCGAAGGTGCTGACTTCTTTGGTCAACGTCTTGGCAAATGAGAACCAGTTCTCAAACGGAATGTACTCGCCGTAAGGGACGAGATGGATCTTGTCGTAACGCTGCGTCCAGGCACCATTCGGTGCAATCAGTGATGCGGAGTTGAAAATGTCCGGCGAACGATTCGGGTCTCCAGCATGCTCGATTCCCATCGTGCCGGCCACAATGTAGGAGTTGGTGGAGCGGGCCACCTCCCCAAGCGTAGCTCGTAGATGCAAGTCGGTAGCAAAGAACGGCGCCGGAGACTCCGGCCAAACAATAAGTCCGGGGGTGCCAGGCTGCGCTTGCCTGGGTCGCACGCTCAGTGCGCGCAATTCGGAGAGCGTCTGCAGCGTGTAGTCGAGCGACCAGGGATCTTCCAGAATGGGAATGTCGGACTGCACCAGCGTGACGCCGAGATTTCCTGTGAGCGCCGGCGGCTTGACGAACTTGCCACTGTGCAGAATGAGAGCTGCGCCTAGGGAAGTCGCCAACATCGCATTACGGCGTGCACGAGGCACGAGGAATGCCGCGGCCACCGCGGTGTTCACCAGCGCGATCTCAAACGAGAGTCCATAAACGCCGGTGAAGGTTGCAATGCGCAATAGCGGTATGTTGTCAATCTGAGCGGTGCCTAGAAGGTCCCAGGGAAATCCGGTGATATAGGCGCGCGCCATTTCGACGGCGACCCACGCGAATGGCGCAAACAGCAATGCTCGCAGGCTGTACCCATTGCGACGGCGCGCGATGAGCGCCACCAGTAAGCCAAAGAGTCCGTGATAGAGGGCCAGGTAAAGCGCATAGGCGATCAGCAGCAGAATAGAAGTCGCCGTGCTTAGGTTTCCGTACACGTGCATGACGTGGAAGACCCAATAGCAACTGCCGAGATACCAGATGACCCCGCTGAGATACCCGAGCAGAAAGCCCTGCCACGCTGTGGCAGGCGCGAACCATTTGCCGTCCTCGGCAATAGTGAGCAGCGCATCCTGCTCGCGGCACTGCAAAACTGCGTAGATGAGTGGTGCGAGCGCGATCCAGCTCAGGATGTACAGCGCAGGTTCAGGGAAGATAAGGACCTGCAGCACGCCGGATGCGGCGGCCAGCATCCAGGCATTGCGGCGGATGAGGAGCACGATTCCGAGTGTAGCAAAGGCGTGCGATGCAAAAAGTGAGATTAGCTCAAGCGAGGGTCTCTGACTGCTCAGATCAATATGAGCTTGACTCAAGATGCTTCACAGGTACGGACAGGAACCTCGTTTTTCTTCAGAACGAGTGCAGTGTCCACCCTTTTCCGATCGAGCTGCGAACTTGACGTGGCTGCCTATTTAGGTGGTTTCGATAAATCCGGCGGCCTTGTGCCTCTGCTTTACCTCGCGGAACGGCAACGGCCTAAGCCCGCCAACCTCAACCTCAATGGTTCGTAGTCTGTTGAACGCATTCCTTGTGGCGGTTCGAAGGGCAGTTCCAACGCCCGTCTGAGGGGCCAGCACGCCTCTTCTTCCGTTTTGCCCGGGCTGGCAACATTCCAAGCGCTGCACCAATCTCCTTCACCCCACAGCGATGCCGCAAAAGAACGCTTCACGAATTGGTTCTTTTCACAGACGGCCACCCCGACCAACCCAAATTGGTGGCTTCATTTAATCGCCACCAGCTTATTCACCAGCTCCGAATAATCCTTTTTCTCCACGCCGTGTACCTGGCGGTTGTATTCGTCCACCTTGGCCGAGTAGTTCATAGAGCAGAATTTCGGACCGCACATGGAGCAGAACGCCGCTTCTTTGTAGTAGTCGTCGGGCAAGGTCTCGTCGTGCATGTTGCGTGCGGTCTCGGGATCTAGCGATAGCGCGAACTGCTTGTCCCAATCAAAGGTGTAGCGCGCGTAGCTGATGGCGTCGTCGCGGTCACGCGCACCGGGGCGATGGCGCGCAACGTCGGCGGCGTGCGCGGCAATCTTGTAGGCGATGATGCCGTCTTTCACGTCCTTGTCATTAGGCAGGCCGAGGTGCTCTTTGGGTGTCACGTAGCAAAGCATCGACGCGCCGTGCCAGCCGATCATCGCCGCACCGATCGCCGACGTAATGTGGTCGTAGCCGGGCGCGATGTCGATAACTAGCGGGCCGAGCGTGTAGAAGGGCGCGCCGTGGCACATCTCCACTTCCTTCTCCACTTGTTCTTTGATCTTGTCCATCGGAATGTGGCCTGGGCCTTCGATCATCACCTGCACATCGCGCTCCCAGGCCTTGGTGGTTAACTCGCCGAGGGCCTTCAATTCGGCGAACTGCGCTTCGTCGCTGGCATCGGCGATACAGCCAGGACGCAAGCCATCACCCAGCGAATAGCTCACGTCGTGCTTGGCCATGATCTTCGTGATCTCGTCGAAATGCTCGTAGAGAAAATTCTGTTTGTGGTGATGCGCCATCCACTGCGCGAGAATCGCGCCACCGCGGCTCACGATGCCGGTAATGCGCTTGGTGATGAGCGGCAGGTACTCGACCAGTACGCCGGCGTGAATGGTCATGTAATCGACGCCCTGCTCGGCCTGCTCTTCAATGACCTCGAGCATGATGTCGATGGTGAGGTCTTCGATGCGCTTCACACGCGAAACCGCTTCGTAGATCGGCACCGTGCCGATGGGCACAGGCGAGTGGCGCAGGATGGCCTCGCGAATCTCGTGAATGCCGCCGCCGGTGGAAAGGTCCATCACCGTGTCGGCGCCGTAGTGCACCGAGGTGTGCAGCTTCTTCAGCTCCTCGTCCACATTGCTGGTAATCGCTGAGTTGCCGATGTTGGCGTTGATCTTGCAGCGGGAGCCGACGCCAATACACATCGGTTCGAGCTCGGGGTGGTTCACATTGGCCGGGATAATCATTCGCCCGGCGGCTACCTCGTCGCGGACGAATTCAGTCGTGAGCTGCTCCCGCTCGGCCACGAACAGCATCTCTTCGGTGAGTAGGCCGGTACGCGCAAAATGCATCTGTGACAGGTTGCTGTCGGCGGTGCGGGCAGCTTCTTCTTTGCGCCGGACAATCCACTCCGCACGCGGTTTCAACACACCATTAACATTTCCGTTGCTGTCGTAATTTGCATTCATAAAGCCCCGGACCCCTCTTGTTCAATGCTTCATTATAGCGCTCGAAAATGAAGCAGCTGGCGTTGCGGAAAGGACGTGGGGGCGAATGAACTCGCCAAGCTGCGCGTCAGCTTGCGTGATCGCTAGTCGTTCTAAAAGCGAACTTTCCTCGTTTCGACTCTGGACGCTCGCTGGCCAAAAGAAGGAAACCAACGGATTTCTACCGAACCGTATGGGCTGCGAGGGCGAGAAAATTCTCCCTAACGTCCTCTCGCCACATTGTGAGACAAGTGAAAACACGGTGTGCGATGACGTTAATCACCGCACGATGCTACGCTACCGGAGATCTTCCCCAACTAAGCCCAAGCAAAACCGGCCACTTTCGCGGCCGGTTCAAGCCAGTTGCGAGTCGCTGATTGCTAGCTGCTCTTAGTCCCCGAACACCGGCTCGTTCACTTCCTTCGCCGGAGCGGCGGGTTTGATACCAGCCAGGGGAATGAAGGTTCCCTTGTCTTGCGGTTTCTCACCCAGCACATGCTCCTTGTAGAGAGCCAGCATGCGAGCGTTCTCAGCGTCCTGTTTCAGCTTCGCCTCGCGTGCTTTGAACTTCTCCTGGCGAGCGTTTTTGGCGATGCCGAGCTCGTCGAGTGTCTTATTGGCTTCGGCGTGCACGTGCTCGTCGATCAGGTTCAGCGTGTGCTCCGTGGTGGGCAGCGCAACCTTCTTGTTGCCGGCGAAGATTTCGTGACGGCCGTGTTCCTCGTACCACTTTGTCAGAGTGGCCGTCATGTGCATCTTCTCGACGATATTTCGCCACCCCACGCCCGTGTTGTAAGCGCAGAAGCTGATCTCGCCTTCCTGCGTGGCGTAGGGAATGATGCACTGCTCGGTGCGGCGGAAGTCGTAGTTGAACAGGTCCTGGAACCACATGCCGGCGACGAAGAGGAAGTTCCAGCGGTCTTTGCGGCGGCGCTCGATGTCGTCAGCCGTGCGGTCACCTGAGACCTTGCCGTAGTCCTTGCCGGTGGCGCCGAAGGTCTTGTCGAACTTCTTCAGAAGGTCCACAAACCTGAAGTGCTTCGGGGCCTTGAAGGGGTCGTAGTTCTTCAACAGCGCGAGCGTCATGCCGATGATCGACAGCCACTTGCCACGCGCAGCGTCATTCACCTTGGCGATGTCCTTAGCAATCGTATCGCCATGGAGGAACGCGGTAACAGGCACAGCTTCCTTGGTTTGCTTGTCGATCATAACGGCCATGCCGACGCCGCAATTCGGGTGGCAACCGCAGCTCAGTGCCCCCCAGTCCTTATCCGGGCCATGCACCAGGTCGGCCCAGTCGGAGAAGGTGCTCATGAACGAAATGGGGAACCAGTCGCGCGTGGGTTCGCCCATTCCCGTCTGGTTCTTTACGTCGTGCGCAAGGTGCGATAGTGTGTACCGCTGCGCATGACGGCGCTCGTCAGTAATCTCTTCGTCGCGTCCGGTGAACGAAACCGGCTGGAACGACAGGAACGAGATCCGCTTCGGATTGTCGAGCGCAAACTGAATGATGCGTCCAACCTGCTCGTTGTTGATGCCGTTAACGATGGTCACAACCGGCACGATTTCGACGCCCGCCTTGTGCAGGTTCTCGATGGCCTGCAGCTTCACATCAAACAGATTGCCTACGAGGCGGTGCGAGTTGGCCGCGTTGCCAATGCCGTCGAACTGCAGGTAAGCGTAGCGCAGACCCGCTTCGGCCGCCTGCTTGGCAAACTCAAAGCTCTTGGCGAACTCAATGCCGTTGGTTGCAGCCTGCACCGAGTTGTATCCAACCTTGCGTGAATAGGCGACGGCGTCGAGGAAATAGGGCGACAGGGTAGGCTCACCGCCCGAGAACTGTACCGACATCTGGCGCCGTGGCTTGATGGTGATAGCGTTGTCCAACATGATCTTGATTTCTTCCCATGTGAGTTCGTGGACGAAGCCCACCTGGTTGGCATCCATGAAGCAGGGATCGCACATCATGTTACAGCGGTTAGTAAGGTCGATGGTGAGCACCGATCCGCGGCCATGCAGCACTGTGCTGCTGCCGTGGTGATGGAGTTTCTCGTCGTTATGGGCGCGGATGTCGCGGCCGGGGAAGACCTTTTCCAGGTGCTTGAAGAACGCGGTGTCGATGGCCATCACGTCTTCGAAGTGGCCATGCTCGGGGCAGTCCTTCACCATGAAGATCTTGCCGTCGCGCTGGATGATCTGGGCCTTGATCTCGCCGGCCTTCTCGTTCATCAGCACCTCAACCGGCAGTTTGCCGTCGATGATCTGCTGGCGAATCTCAGGCACGCACTTCGGACAAAGCGAATCCGTAGTACGCGGCCACCCAAGCGGCGGCTTCGACTTCTGGTAGGACTTCAGCAGTGGCTTGTCCGACCACTTCGGCGTAAATGAGGGATTGGGACTAATGCTATTGAGCTTGTCGAATACCACCCATGCGCCCTTGGCGGCAACGGTGACGGCCTTCTCAACATACTTAACAGGTTTGTGCATTTACGCCTCGCGTAAGGAATAGTCGGGCGGTCTCACTGCGGCTAAGACAGTGGGTACACCTTTCGACAGGTAAAGACTAAATGCCGAGGCAGGGTAGTCCAATGATGTTAGGTCAAACGGGGGGAAATGGCAGCTCAGCGGGCAAATGAGGCAGCGAACGGAAGCGGCGAAGCGGTCTATGTTGTTGAAAAGGCTAGGCAGTTTGCGTCTCTTGAATCGCCTATCGTGATGCTACGCGCGTCGAAAGAAGTGGCTTCCCTCCCGGGAATGTTGGGGCAAAACGCATCGATTGTGATGCGGATCTGCGAAAGCTATACCTAACTGGGTGATCGCCGGTCGCAACCAGGTGAGGAGAAGCAATATGAACCGAATGAATGGCAAAGTGGCTCTCATTACCGGAGCCAGCAGCGGTATCGGCTGGGCGACGAGCGAGGCGCTGGCGTCACGAGGAGCAAGCGTTGTGCTGGCCGCACGATGTCAGGAGGAGCTCACTGCTTTAGCACAAAAGATCCAAGCCTCTGGTGGCCGCGCCAGCTATGTGCGCGCCGATGTGAGTGTTTCCGCCGACGTGGAAAATATGATCGCCCAACCCTGACGACATTCGGACGACTCGACTATGCGGTCAACAATGCCGCCTACGAAGGCACCGTTGCAAGCATCGCTGAAACGTCGGAGGCAGAGTGGGACCGGGTCATGGACACGAACCTGAGGGGTGTCTTTCTGTGCTTGAAGCACGAGGCTCGGGCCATGTTGGCCGGAGCTCGAGGCGGCGTGATCGTAAACGTAGGATCAATCAACTCCTTTCTCGGGGTAGCTGGTTTTCCCGCCTACGTTGCTTCAAAGCACGCTCTCATCGGACTGACGAGCAGCGTTTCCGCGGAATTGGGACCTAAAGGAATCAGGGTGAACCTGGTTTGTCCGGGAATTATCGACACCCCGATGCACCAGCGCGGCCGCGCCTTGTTTGGTGACACCGTCTAGGACTCAATCCTCTCCGAGCGCGTTCACTTGAGACGTGCGGGCCGACCCGAGGAGATTGCCAACACGATCGTCTTTTTTTTGCTCAGATGAAGCCAGTTACATTACCGGCACTACCCTGACTCCTGACGGCGGACTGACCCTGACTCTCTAAATCCGTGCACAAATATGCGGTGTGCCGTAGGTTTCCGGCCCTCCATACGTGCATCATTTCGTCTTCCTGGGTCGCGGTTTCTACATCTACGCGCGGTGGTTTGCGGACACTCAAAGCGAGCAGGGCCACGTAAATCAGCCCACTTATAGTGCAGATGGCGAACATCTGCAGGCTGGGCTTGAACAGAATGAACTCCTCAACCGCACGCGACTCGTAGGGCGGAGATCAGTACAAGCACAGTCCGTCCGCAGAAACTCCGACTGGCAGAAAAAGGAAGCGAATGCGAAAAGGGGAATGAATAGTATGCCGGTGACGTTCAGCTTTTCCATCAGGCGGGGCGTGGTGAGCTAAGTCAGGTGATGAATTTGATTGTTTCCGATTTGACAGGTTGAGCTAGGTGCTCTGCCACAGGCACAGCTCATTTCCATCGGGGTCTTTGAAAAGCGACAGCATGCCGCCGACTTCCTGTTTCGGTGGAGTCACTTTGACGCCGCATGATTCAAGGTAGCGAACTGCCGCATTGATGTCGCTCACGCCAAGGCTAAGCCGCGCATTGCCCGGCCCGGAGATCGAATCGCTTGCATGTGCCGGCACCAGCTCGAACAGCACTCCGTCAACATCGAATCGCGCAACGTAATCGCGCGACTTTAGCGGAAAACCAAGCACATCGCGGTAGAAAGCAATGGCTTTGTCCAGGTCCTGCGCGTGGTAATAGACGGCGTCAAAGGCGAACTTGAATGGGGATTCGGGCATGGGGGGCACCTCCGGTTAGGCGTAAATGTATCGCGGTTGCCAGCCGATGGGAAGGACGGGTGTCACAAATCCCAAGTGCGTGGTTCCCGATTCGCTCCTAAAAAGAATGCTCGAACCTCCATGACTCGCTTTTGGAATAAGGGTAAGCTACCGAATCACGAGACATGAGCCACATGGTTCAGTTCGCAATATTGGCGGGCATCGCCCTACTTGCGGCCACTGTTGCCGGCGTTACCGGATTTGGTGGAGCTGCCATCCTGTTGCCGGTGCTCGTGCTGGTCTTTGGAACACGGGACGCCATTCCCATCCTTACCGTTGTGCAACTGGTCGGCAACGGAAGTCGCGTATGGTTTAACCGCCGCTCCATCAATCTTGCAGTGGTGAAATGGTTCTCGTTAGGCGGTGTGCCTGCGGCTGTAGTCGGCGCGATGATTTTTGCCAAAGCGCCCTTGCCTATGCTCAATCGGTTCTTGGGGGTATTTCTAATTCTGCTGGTGCTCTGGCGCCATACCAAGCATGCTCGCCTGCGAATGACCCTGCGCCGATTCGCTGTACTGGGCGCGACGGCCAGTTTCCTTTCCGCACTGGTAGGCAGTGTGGGGCCATTGATGGCCCCATTCTTTCTGGCTTACGGTTTGACGAAGACGGCCTACATCGGCACCGAGGCGCTAACCACAGTCATTATGCACGCCACCAAGCTGGTAGTGTATGGCCAGAACTCCCTGCTCTCCGCCAAGGCCGAAGGGGTGGGAATTGCATTCGGTCCAGTGATGGTCCTTGGTTCATATGTAGGCAAGCTCGTCGTAGAACGTCTGCCCGAACGCGTGTTCATTGTGGTAATCGAAGCGGCGCTGGTGGCAGCGGGAATTCTGTTTTTATGGAGGGAATGAAAACTTGCCCACCTACGCCATTGGAGACATCCACGGCAATCTCGCAGCGCTGGAAGACTTGCTCGAACAACTCCTCCCGGAGATAAAGCCGGGAGATATTTTGGTGTTTCTCGGCGATTACATCGACCGCGGTCTCGACTCGCAGGGCTGCGTAGAGCGCATCCTGCGGTTGAAGACGGAGGCGGACTTTAGCGTAGTCGCCCTTCTGGGTAATCACGAGCAATGGATGCTACGAACGCTGGATGATCCGAAGCAACACTCGTGGCTTGTCGGGATGGAAGCGCTAGAGACGATCAGGAGTTATTCGGAAGACGCTGCCAACATCCTTACTGACCATATGGCTGAACTAGGAATTCGACTGTTCACCGAAAAGTTGCCGCTGCCCTACGAGGCTTTCTTCGATTCGGTACCGCTTGAGCACATCGAATTCTTTTGCGAGCTGAAAACCTACTATCAAACGCCCGACGTCATATGCGTACACGCGGGGTTGTCGCTCGACGGAATTCTGGATCCTCACCATGACAATCTGCACGTATGGGGACCGTTGGGATTTCCGGAAGATTACGAGGGAGCCAATCCGGTCGTTTATGGACACCGAAACAATGGCCGTCGATAGCGATGGAAGGATAAGGCCGTGCATAGGCCCCAATCGAACTTACGGCATCGACACCATTGCGCATGGCGTGCTGACGGCGATGCGATTCCCGGACGAGAAAGTCTGGCAAAGTGGTCGCAAGTTATAATAGTAAGCTTGAATTCACCCGAGAAACCCTGCGGATTATAGTGGCACAAAGCGCAAACTGATAAAGCTTGATCGCGAAGAGCGGAAGAGCGAGCGATTCTCAAGTCGTTCGGACGCAGTGAGTGGAAGAAACCGGAGCCGAAGCGCTACGCTAGTTATGCTGCGGCCACAATCCGCAAACATTTAGCGCGTTCATGGCATTCAGGCTGGCCTGGGTGCCGCCCGACATAGAGCGTGAGCCTGAGCGCGATCTGGATGACATCTATAACGCGTTCACTTACTGCCCATGTAAAAATGCCCCTTGCTTTCCGCGAGGGGCGAATCGACCTGCCAATCCGAAGGTCTACGACTAACTCAATTTCCCGGTTGCAGCCAATTGCGCGTACCACTTGCCACTCTCCTTTACCGTGCGCTTCATGGTGTGAAAATCGACAAACACGAACCCGAAGCGCTGCGAATAGCCCTCCGCCCACTCGTAGTTGTCCATCAGACTCCATGCGTGATACGCCCGTAGCGGTACCCCGTCCTTATGTGCTTTTGCAACGCTGCCGATGTAGCCGCGGAAAAACGCGGAGCGACGCCCATCCATCACGACTCCATTCGCATTCGGCTCATCCCCGTACGAGCAGCCGTTTTCAGTAATCTCCACAGCTTTTGGCTTATAACGGCCATTTACCTTGGTGATGAGGTTGTAGAACCCGTCCGGCCACACCTCCCAGCCCATCTCGGTTTTCGGCCCCTGGTCCCCTTCCTGCGTGTCGACCTTGGCAGGACCGTTCGCCTCGGCGGCAAAGCAGACAGACCGCTGGTAATAGTTGACGGCAAGGTAATCGAGCGGCACCTTGATGATCTCCATGTCGCCCCGCCGCACGTCCATAGACTGCAGGAGCTGCTCATTTGCCAGCGGCGCGGGATACGCGCCCTTAAGGGTCGGATCGAGGAACCAGTAGTTGCGATAGGCCTCGTAGCGCGCGCACGCAGCTTTATCAGCCTCAGAGTTCGACCGCGGAATGCAATCCGCCATGGTGATTGCCGAACTCGCCTCAGCCTTGGGCGTGGCCGCTTTGATCACGCGGAACGCCTGCCCTTGCGCTAGCAGAACCACGTGCGTGGACTTCATGAAGTCGTTCCAGTCGGTGCGTCCCGGCGCGTGTACACCTGTCCCGTAACCGAGCCAGGTGAAGATGTTGGGCTCGTTGAAAATACACCAGGCGTTGATCCGGTCTCCCAGATTCTTCACCAGAATGTTGGCGTAGTCGGCAAAGTATCCTGCTGTATCGCGATTCGGCCAGCCTCCCTTGTTTTCCAGCGCCTGAGGCAGGTCCCAGTGATACATCGTCGCCACCGGCCGAATGTTCGCCTTTTGCAACTCATCGAGTACGCGTTTGTAGTAATCGAGTCCCTTCGAATTTGCCGGTCCCGTGCCATTCGCCTGAATGCGCGGCCAACTGATGGAGAAGCGGCAGCTCTTGAGGTTGAGCTGTTTCATGAGGCCGACATCTTCTTTGTAGCGGTAGTACGAGTCGCACGCCACATCGCCCGTCGCCGCGCCCTTAATCTTGCCCACGGTATGAGCGTACGTATCCCAGATCGACACGCCCTTGCCATCGGCCTTCCACGCGCCTTCCACCTGATACGCCGCCGTCGCTGAGCCCCACAGAAAATCCTCGGGAAACTGATAGGGCGCTGGCGGAACGCCCGGCGCAAAAGGCAGGAAATTACCCTGCGGGCTAACCGCCGGCTCAGCGAATGACGTCAAAGCCTGAAGCGGAGTCTTCGAGAAGAGTGTGGCGGCTGCCCCCGCAGCTGTTACTCCGAGAAACCTTCTGCGATCCATATATCTGGACTCCTGAAAATGGCCCATATGGCCCAAAAATGCCTAACAGGGTAATGGAAACGCAAAAGTCCGTCGCTGGCAAGCAAGAAGTGCGGCTAAGTCCTTTATCGTATCGATTTTTCTCGTTTTTGGAAGGGAGATGGAAAGGCACTCACCGTCGTGTCCCTCGGGCCGCTTGGGCAATCCCCTAAACCGCTAATTCTGCGGAGGCCCAGCCGCTCCCGGTGTCGCTGTGCCGCTCATATCCAGCCTGTGAAAGTCTGCCGGAATCTTGAACAGGCTGACGTCCGGCTGGCCTTCGTTCACATTGGTAAGCAGGGTGGTCGCGTCCGGCGAAATCATCTTAATGGGGAAATGCAGTTTCTCGTCCACCCAGACATTGAAAACCTTGCCGTTCTTGTCAGTGATCTCCCAGTGCTCGCAGTTGCGCCCGCTGACGGTCTCCACTCCGATCTTTTTACAAGTAATGTCCGGCTGGTTGGCGCAAGGGTTGTTCGGATCGAAGGGCTTCAGGTCTTCCGTCGGG
>DASRAA010000266.1:0-14675 GCA_035638375.1 Binatia bacterium
TTGGTAATTAGTGATCAGTAATTTGCAGCTAGCAACTGGCAATTAGAGCTCTTAGTCCTTATGATTTAGGCCACCTGTCAGAGGTCCGCTCGAGGGACCAGTCTCTTCACAAGGTCTTTCCTCTGACCGCTCCAGTGGGCAAGGCCTCTTACATCACCGGCGAATTCGGTGCCGGTCTTGGGCTCACGGTTTCCGCAGCAGGCATTTACCTCTGGCGACACCGGAAAGTCCCACATTGAATGTGTTCCCGGAGATCGGGTGTCGATCCAACAATTCCTAATGGTAGGCAACTGTGAGCCGTTCCCGCGAAGGTACAGGACTACAAAGACCCATCCCGTCCCAAGGAAGGACAGGATGGAGCACCGGGCAATTCGGAAAGAAAAGACCCAGTTCAAGCCAAAAGCGGGCTTGAGTGGGGCACCCGGTGCGCCTCTTGCCACTGAAGGGCCAAGTCGGCTGAGAGGATCGAAAAGGCGAGACAGACCCATACAATCGTCTCGTCCGCCCTGCTGCCGAGATTCTCCCAGCCGGTCACGCCTCCGACCACTCGGCCTTCGAGGAATACCAGCGCGACCGCAAAACTGCGCGTCATCCATTGCCGGTGTTGCTGGATCTTACCCTTCCAGATGAAAACCAGCGCGACGGCAGTTGTCCCCATCAGCAGGACTGCGTCGACAACCGCAGCTACAGTGAACGACCGCGAATTGCCCAGGCGCTCCTCAAAGTACTGGATATAGATGCCGAGCGGCGCAACGACAAAGACGCCGGCAACATAGATTCGTCCCAGCACACGATGAAGTTTCGCAAAGCGCAGACGGAGCCGATTTGAGAACTGCAATGGGCCGAGCAGAAGTGCGCAAGCTCCGGCCACGCCATGCGGGAGCAGCCACCACTTGAAAGGTTCGTAGTGCTGCCATATCGGGTCGTTCGGGTGCACCAGGAAGCTCTCGTCGTGAACAAGGACATAAGGGAGCATGAATCCGAGCACGGCAAACAGCAGGTGCTTTGGGCGTAGCCAGGGAGAAGGAGTTAGTCCACTCGCCAAGGTTGGCATATGCTCGTTATCTGAATGTCGCGTTCCGTTCACCATCACAAAGACCTCGCGGGCCGAAGTCATGCCCTGCACGACGCTAGCAACATTTCTGCGGTCATTGATCTCGATTTCAGGGCAACACAATCACAGTTCCCGTCATGCCCAGGTTTTCGTGAAAAGCGCAGACATAAGGGTAAGTTTCCGGCGCCGTGAATGTGATTCGGAACCGTGTTGGTGGAGCGACTGGCCCTTGCGAGACACCTGGCTCATCTTCGAGTAGAGCCGCGATCAGCCCAGAATGAACGTTTTGCTCCGTACTGGTGATCGTCGCGTGGAGGGAACCGTCCGGGTCTGTGCTCACTACGCAGTTGGGACTGCATGACGCATCGATTTGGTCCTGCGGTACTGTACCGAAGGTAATGGTGTGCCCGATTTCCGGATCCAGATTGTTCCACTCCACGGTGTCGCCGGCGTGAATGGTGACCGTGCCGTTAACGAAGCGCACCAGGGAAAACGACTGCTGTCCGCCGGCCGTGGCGGCGATCTCGCCGACACCTGCGGTCACGGCTGCGGTTCGAGGCGTAATCTTGGCGGAGAACATGTTCGCGATCGAGTTGTGATGTTGTGCATGCTGCTGCTGGAGGTCCGCGTCTGCGAGTAAGGCCTGCAACTGCTGCTTGGCCTGTTTGTCGTAGTATGCCTGATCGTGCGGCAGGGGCAGGGTTGTATCAAGAACGTGAATGGTACCGAACATCTGCCCGTGTACTAGGCAGACGATTTCATAGTTCCCCGCCGTCGGGAAGATCACCTGATAAGTCTGGCCCAATGTCAAAGGCGCGCTGGAAACACAAGAAGAGCCATCGAAGGGTAATCCGCTGGGCGTAACCGGCGGGCATCCCAGCGATTGGTCGAACGGATAGACTTGCCCAACCGTCAAGAAGGTGACTGTATGGATGTCGCCACTGGCGAACGTCCAGGTGACGCTGTCGCCGGCATGGATCCAAAGTTCGTTGGGGAGAAACGCGACCGCCTGCTTGGACATGTCTGCACTTTGCCCACCTACGGTAGCCTTCCAATCTTGCTGAGCCTGAACGGCATAGGAGAAACCCAGAAAGGCTGTTAACAAGGCTGCGAAAAGGATGCGACTGTGAAGAGTCTTGCGAACCTCCATAGGGGAACCTCCATGATTCATTTGCATTTTGTGACCCAGCAGGCTGCTCATGCGGAAGGGAAGAGCAATTCTCCCCCAATCTGCGCTCCCACATTTGCTGGGTCGCGGCGACAAGATGCCGCAAGCCTATGGGCCGAACAATAGTGACGGCCTGTTGATTTGGTTGATTTTTTCTGTGCTTGCAAGCAGTTGAAAGAACGCAAGTTGGTTGCAGGACTAGGCGTCGTGTAGACTTCGGAAAATCCCGCCTGGGGGCCATTCGTGACACAGAAACAGGGGCCGACCCAAAACTGTCTAAAGCTTGGCGAGGATTTTGAGCTCGACCTGCGAGCCTACCAACTACGCCGGGCGGGGCGGGCGCTCAAGCTCGAACCCACGCCCATGGAGTTGCTGCTGTTTCTCGTCCAGCATCGCGGGGAACTTGTAACCAGAGATCAAATTGTGGAGCGAATATGGGGCAAGGACGTTTTCCTGGATACTGACAACAGCATCAACGGGGCGATCCGCAAGATCCACCAGGTGTTGAAGGACGATCCGGAACAGCCCAGCTTCATTGAAACCGTCAGCGGGAAGGGATATCGCTTCATTGCACCGGTCAGCGAGGAGGAGAAGCAAGAGGGTAAAGACCGGGCTGCGGATTTCGCTCGTGCGGAATTGTCCGCGCAGACGTCAATCGGCACCTCCCGAAGCCAATACCTGATCGCAGTTACAGCGGCCGTCGCGGTCCTTGCGGCGGCAACGTTGGTGTACTTCTATCTCCATCGCAAGCCGAAGCTCAGTGACAAAGACACCATCGTGCTGGCGGAATTCACCAATACCACGGGTGATCCCGTATTCGACGGCGCGCTGCGGCAGGGCCTGACGGTCCAACTGGAGCAGTCGCCGTTCTTAGGCCTTATTTCGGAAGAGCGGATCAAGCATACCTTGGGCCTGATGGGCCAACCGGTCGATACACGACTGACTCCGGAAGTGGCGCGGGAGATTTGTGAGCGCACCGGTAGTGCAGCCGTTCTGGATGGGTCGATTACTTCGCTGGGAACCCGTTACGTTCTCGGCCTGCGCGCCAGGAACTGCCAAACTGGCGAAATGCTGGATCAGGAGCTGATAGAAGCCACACGCAAGGAGGACGTGCTGCGCGCCCTCAGCCAGATCGCGAGCCGGTTCCGAGCGCGCGTGGGGGAGTCCCTAACAACCATTGAGAAACATGACACGCTGTTGGCTGAGGCAACAACGCCGTCACTTGAAGCTCTGAAAGCTTACGATGCGGCATGGAAGTTGCAGTCGTCCGGCTCCGCCGCGGTCATTCCGCTTTTGCAGCGCGCCATCGAGATCGATCCTCAGTTTGCTCTGGCCTATGCCGGTATGGGTCTCCTGTACGGCGATGTAGGAGAGACCGATTTGTCGGTGGAGAACACGACAAAAGCCTACGAACTTAGAGGGCGCGTCAGTGATCGGGAGAGATACTTCATCAGTGCTGCCTACGAGATGCAGGTAAGCGGGAACATGGAGGCGGCGCAGCAGACTTGTGGGCTTTGGGCACAAACTTATCCTCGCGATCCAATGCCACACGCGTTCCTGTCAGGATTTGTTTACCCCACCATGGCCAATTATCAAAAGGCTGCGCAGGAAGCCAAGCAAGCGATCGCGTTAGACCCAAGCTTTGTGGTCGGATATTGGAATCTGGCCTATGCGCATCAATATCTTGGCCAGTTAGCGGATGCCGAGAACACGCTTCACCAGGCGGAGGAGCGCAAGTTAGAGATTCCAGATTTTCTGGTACAGCGTTATGACATTGCGTTCTTGAAAAGCGACAAGGCAGGGATGCAAGAGGCGGTAGATGCAGGACGTGGAAAAGTTGGGGCGGAAGACTGGCTGTCCGCCCACGAGGCGTTTGCCTTCGCATATCACGGGCGGCTGCGTGAGGCCACGGCCATGTGGCAGCGTGCGGCGGAGTTGGCCAGGCAAGAGAACCGCCAAGAAGAGGCAGCCCTGTTCGAAACCGGGGCGGCGCTCCGTGAGGCCTTCTTCGGGAACGTCGTCGAGGCGAGGAAGCGGGCGACCGCGGCACTAGACCTCTCCAAAAACCGCGAGGTCCAGTACGGAGCTTCCTTTTCATTAGCTCTTGCGGGCGACAGCCTAACCGCCGAGGTATTGGCCAACGATTTGGAAAGACGCTTTCCGCAGGACACGTCGGTTAGGTTCAGCTATGTCCCCGCGGTTCGAGCTCTTAGTGCACTCAATCATCGCGAGCCGGCAAAAGCCGTCGAAATGCTCCAGGTTTCTGTTCCGTATGAACTGGGAGCACCGAACAGCAGTATGCACGGATTCTTCGGGGCAATGTATCCGGTTTACGTGCGCGGACAAGCCTATTTAGTGATGAACGAAGGAGCCAAAGCTGCCGCCGAATTCCAGAAGATTGTGGATCACAGCGGAATCGTGGTGAGCGACCCGATTGGCGTGCTGGCACGGTTGGAATTGGGCAGGTCCTACGCGCTGTCGGGCGAAAGAACAAAGGCAGGATCCGCGTACCAGGATTTCCTCACACTTTGGAAGGATGCCGATCCGGACATTCCCATCTTTAAGCAGGCGAAGGCTGAATACGCCAAGATTCAGTAGGCAGTATCCGGTCGACAGTCGCCAGTTAAGAAAAAAAACCCTCTCAAGCGGGCAAAGGATGGCCGCTTGAGGGGCGCATCCGGCCGAGAAGACCCACCTTTATCCCAAAAGAGGGGACAGGATAGGGCACCCGCAAGTGAGCTTTAGCAGAGTCCAGCGCACTACTTCTCAGATAGAATTCAACACTTCGCACTTCGAAGTGCTGGATTCCTATGCATTTTGGCAAGCGATTCAAGGTGGCAATAACACTGAGCAGTCTCATGTGTGTGATGGGGGCCGACGCAGTCGGGCAGGAGTCGTATATGCAGCCGTGGAGGCCGCAGTATCACTTCACTCCGGCCAAGAATTTCATGAACGATCCGAACGGGATGGTGTTCTACAAAGGCCAATATCACCTTTTCTTTCAGTACAACCCGCAAGGACAGGTGTGGGGACACATGAGCTGGGGACATGCGGTGAGCACAGACATGGTGCACTGGAAAGAGCTGGGCGTGGCGATTCCGGAAGACGCCAACTACATGATTTATTCCGGCAGCGCAGTGGTGGACTGGAATAACTCGAGCGGTTTATGCAGGAGGGCCGATGCGAAAGACCAGTCGTGTCTGATTGCGATTTATGCGGCGGCATATAAGAACCGGCAGAAGACCCATATTGCGTACAGCAATGATCGCGGACGCACCTGGACGAATTACGCGGGCAATCCGGTGATTGATGTGGGTGCGGAGGATTTTCGCGATCCGTATGTGTTCTGGTATGAGCCGCAGAAGAAATGGATGCTGGTAGCAGTGCTGGCGGATCACCGAAAGGCTCTGTTCTTCTCGTCGCAAGATCTGAAGAAGTGGACGAAGCTGAGCGAGTTTGGGCCCGCCGGGGATGACAGCGGACAATGGGAGTGCCCGCTGCTGCTGGATCTGCAGATTGAAGGCTCGGATGAGCATCGAGGGGTGCTGGTTATTAATCGCAATCCAGGGGCTCCGGCGGGCGGGACGGGAGTGCGATACCTCATTGGGCATTTTGATGGCACCACGTTTACGGAAAAAGAGAGCGCAGGGAAGAAGCTGTGGGCGGATTACGGGAAGGATTTTTACGCGACGAACGTTTTTAACGACAAGCAAGGGATGAATCCCACCCTTTCCCGAAAGATGGGAAAGGATAGGACGCCGGTGCGAAGAGTGTGGATGGGGTGGACGAGTAATTGGTTGTATGCGAAAGATGAGCCGACGGAGTCGTGGAGGGGATCACAGTCGATACCGAGGAGTTTGGGGCTGAGATGGGTGGGTGTCGCAATGGATCCCACAGTCGGTGGAGGTCAAAAGACCGACTCAAGCAAAAACGGCCCGGGTGGGGCACCCGCACCCGAGTTGCTGATGGTGCAAGCGCCGGTACGCGAGTTGCAGAAACTGCGGAGTATGGCGTTTATCCTGAATAATGCGTCGGTGCAGGAAGCGAAAGCCCAAATGACAGAGAGCCTGGTGCACGGGGATGGGTACGAGATCGAAGCGGAGCTGGAGCCGGGAGCGGCGAGCGAGATTGGATTCAAGCTGCGGAAAGGCGACGGGGTTGAGACGATTGTTGGGGTGATTCCAGCCATGAACATGTTGTTTGTCGATCGTACGAAATCGGGCGATGTGTATTTCAACGATCAGTTTTCGGGAAGGTTTACAACCACGCTGAGCGAGACGAGACGGGTCAAGCTGCACATATTCGTGGACCGGTCGATTGTGGAAGTGTTTGCCAATGACGGTGAGAGGGTGATGACGGACCGGATCTATCCTCCCGCGGCTTGCAATGGGATTGAGGTGTATTCGCAGGGTGGAGGAAGAATAGTGTCGATGACGGTGTGGCCGATGGGGTCGGTGTGGAAGTAGCAGCTAATTAGCAATCAGGATCCGCACCCAATTTTCAGTTCTGTGACGATTGTTCGGCACGCTTGAGGCGGCGGGATTCGGCGAGCAGGGCCATGGAGTGGGTGAGGTTCTGCAGCGTTACGATGCCGATGAGGCGTCCCATGTCGACGACAGGAAGCATGCTGAGGCCGCGGCCTTGGAGCTTGCGGAGGGCGTCACCGAGCGAGTCGTTTCGTTTCGCAACTTCGAAATCCTTAGTCATGGCGGGCTGGACATAGCCGTTGCCGTCGCGGCGAAGTGCGTCCACGATGCGGGCCTTGTTGATGACGCCGACGAGTTCCATGCCGCGAACGACGGGGAAGTCATCCTGCAGGGTGTGAACAGCCTTGCTAAGTGCATCTTCGAGGGTGTCGGCGGGCGAGAGAATGGAGAAGTGAGTGAGCATTACGTCCTCCATGCGGACGCTCTGGAGCACGGATTGAAAAATGGCGGAGCGGTCTTCGAGCTGGGCACCGATGAAGAGGAAGAAGCCGATAACCATGAGCCAGGGATCCCAGACAACCCCGGCGAGGATGAGCACCATGGCGAAGACCTGGCCAATGACGACGGCGCGGCGGGTCGCGTGAGTGTAATCCATGCGCTCGGCGAGGAGAGCGCGAAGGATGCGGCCGCCGTCCATGGGATAGGCCGGCAGCAGATTGAAGGCGCCGAGGAAGAGGTTTCCCCAGAACAAACTGCGCGGCAGGTTGGTGGCGTGCAGCCAGGGCTGCGACCACAGATTGACTTGAGGCGCAAACGAGAGGATGGCGGCTCCAGAGATGGCCGCGATGGCCAGGTTTAGCAGCGGTCCGGCGACGGCGATACGAATGTCGCGCGCCGGATCGGGACGGCTGGGGCCGGGGTCTTCCATGAGGGTGATGCCACCGATGGGCAGCAGAATGATGGAGCGAACAGCAATGCCGCTGCGCTGCGCGACGACAGCGTGAGCGAGTTCGTGCAGGACGACGCTGCCAAAGAGGATGATAACGAGCGCCAGGCCGCGGCCCGGGCCGGTAACGCCCATGTTGAGCGATTGGGAGAACCAGACGAAACCCAACAGAAAAAGGAACGTGATGTGAATACGGATGTCCACGCCGAACAGGCGTCCGGCGGGGAATGACCAACCGCGCATCGAGAGCGTGACCCTCCTTCTTTATTCTATAAGCTCTTAGCTGTTAGCACTTAGCATTTAGCTAGCTATGCGCGTGATTGCCGGCGAGTACCGGAGTAGGCCGCTGAAGTCGATGGCGGGGATGGACTTGCGTCCGACGAGCGACCGGCTGCGCGAGACCCTGTTTAACGTCCTGGCGGCTTCGAGCACGTTGGAAGGAAGCGTGTGGATGGACCTTTTTGCGGGGACTGGCGCGGTGGGAATTGAGGCGCTTAGCCGCGGGGCGCGCCAAGTGTACTTCGTGGAGTCGGAGCGAAAGCATGTGCGGCTGATTCGGGAGAACCTGAAGTCACTGAAAATCACGCATGGGTTTGAGGTGTATGAAAGCGATGTGGCAGCAGCACTGCGGGGCTTGGAGAACGAGAGCATCGTTTGCGATTTTTGCTTTCTCGATCCACCGTACGCGATGCGGGGGGCGTATGCGCGAACGCTAGAGTTTCTGGGAGAGTCGAGGACCGTCAGGCCGTCGACGGTTGTGATTGCGGAGCATGAGAAGAAGTTTGAGTTGAACGAGCGTTATGGGAAGCTGGAGCGCTATCGAAAGATCATGCACGGGGATGCGGGGGTGAGTTTGTACCGAGCAGTAGCGACTAGCAATTGGCACTTGGCTTCGAGATAGTGCCGGCTGCATTCTGCAACCCCCTAGCCTTCAGTCCCGGGCCGGGTCGGCTGCGAAAAGAGTCGGCTCCGCCCTCTAGAAGTACCTAGGGGCTAAAGCCGACATCCAAATTTTTAGTATTGCGGCACGACCGAAGTCGTTGCTCTGACGCGGATATCGACGAAAAAAGCTTCCATCGAACTGCTAATTCGCGGCAGCGCGCT
This sequence comes from Binatia bacterium, assembly GCA_035638375.1. GTDB lineage: Bacteria > Acidobacteriota > Terriglobia > Terriglobales > Acidobacteriaceae > DASRAA01. The sequence goes on from DASRAA010000266.1 coordinate 8,700, forward strand.
GGGCTTTGCCTTCCATGACGGTGACCCATCCACCCTTGGGGTTGGCGACTTCGGATTTGAAGTCGAAGGAGTTTGGGCCGGTTAGGGTGATTGTGTAGCGGCCTTTGACGGCAACTCCATTTAATTTTTCGGCGGAGTCCCAGGTCCAGGTATTGCCGTTGAGATGGCCGAGGGCTTCCTGATGTTCGCCGAGGCTATTGTAAATGTTGTAGGTGTACACCTTGTCTTCGACGTTGTAGCCCATGACGCGCACGCTGTTGACGGTGCCCATTGCGCCTTTCATCGAAGATTTGGTTTCGAGGAAGTATCCGTCGTTAACCCAGTCACCGTGCTCTTTGAGCGTGAACGGAGCGGCAGGAGCTGTGGGGCTGATCTTTGCGGTGCCGGAGGCGGTCCAGTCCCCAAGGAAGTATCCCATAGCCTGATGCTGTGGAAGGACGCCGGAAGGCGAGGGCTGCTGCGGAGCCTGGCCGAAGGCTAACGGGGATATCAAGAGGGTGAAGATAGCGATGGGTTTCATTAGGACTCCGAATAAAGACCAACCACGGATTTACACGGATTAGATCCTCCCACATTCCCAAAAACAGGGATAACTAGGCCACACAGGCTTGGCGAGTCGTCACGAAGAACAAACCAGGTCAGCAGGTCCCTCGACTCGCTTCGCTCGCTCAGGATTTCGCCCTTCGACAAGCTCAGGACTGGCTCTCCCCTTCGACTATGCGGAGAGTCACGCCAGCAAGACGGTTCAACATCGTAGCACGGATAAATGATCGGGGATTATTCGACGTGGCGTCGGACGACGCGCTCGGAGAGGTTGCAGAGAATTTCATAAGGGATGGTGCCGGACCAACGGGCGTGATCGACGGCTGTGATCTGTTCGGCGCCGCTAACGCCCAGCAGCACGACTTCATCGCCGATCTCAGCTTGAGGCAGGTGGGTCACGTCGACGATTGTGAGATCCATGGAGATTCGGCCCAGCATGGGTGCGCGATGGCCATGGATGAGTACGTAGCCTCCTGGAGAAAGTCGACGATAGAGGCCGTCGCCATAACCGGCGGCGATGACGGCGATGCGGCCGCGTGTAGGCATCACATATGCGCCGTTGTAGCCAAGCGCCTGCCCAGCAGGAACATCGCGCAGCGAAAGCACGCGAGTCTTCCACGACATGGCGGGAATCAGGCCGAGCGGGTGGCAGCCGGCAGCGATGGAACCGTTGCGGTGTACCAAGGGGAGCTCGTATCCGTACAGAGCCATTCCGGGGCGAACGAAGTTGTACCAGGTTGCCGGACGTCCCAGGGTTGCGCTGCTGTTGGCGAGATGCCGGAACGGCGGACGAAGGCCATGGACTTCGAGCTTATGCAGCAACTGGTCGAAGCGCTGCTCTTGCCGCTGGGCGTCCTCGGCGTCGAGCACTTCGGCAGAGGCGATATGGCTGAAGACGCCTTCCAGCCCTACGCCAGGAATAGCCTTGAAGTCAGTAATAAACTTATCAAGTTCCGAAAGAGTTAGACCGAGACGAGCCATGCCCGTGTCGAGCTTGAGGTGCACGGGCACAGGAGTGCGCCTGCCAAGGCGAGCCGCAGCGCGGGCGATGGCTTCGACATCTTCGATTCGGTGGACAGTGGGCGTCAGGTCGTAGCGGAGTGCGTCCTCTTCTTCTCCGCCATAAACGCCTACCAGGATGAGGATTCGACTGCGCACGCCGGCATCGCGAAGGGCCACGCCTTCATCGGTGGAAGTGACCCCGAACCAGCTGGCACCCTCCTGCTCAAGAGTGAGTGCACAGGCTTCGGCGCCGTGTCCGTAGGCGTCGCACTTGACGACGGCGCAGATCTCGACGTCAGGCCCGACGTGTTGCTGAAGAGCGCGAAAGTTATGGCGCAGGGCGGCGAGGGAAACCTCAGCCCAGTTAGGGCGCGTCGAAGGACGAACCGATGAAGGGGAATACGGCAAGGGACGATGATAGCAAGATTCCGGGTTTGGTGCGGATTGGGCTGGGTTAGCAAACGGGATGCATTCGAGGTATTACTGCTCATCCCACAATGTGGGACTGGCTAGGAAATTGCAAGGCTGAACACGGCGGAACATGCGTCAAACTGTCCCAGCTTACTACTACTTTAGTGGCATTGCTGTGCCAGTTACCAGAAATATCGAGCGTCTAATTCGCCTAGCGTGCTATAACAACACGAAAGCATAGGTACTACGACACTTAAGTGAAGGGGAGTGCGGTGCGCTGGATGGGGGATCGCCCAGATAGTTCGGACCCGTTACTGCGGATTCGATATGACTGGTGTGGAGAGCGCAAGTGAACTGCAGAACTGCGGAAAGTTTCGCGGCGAGCTGCAACCAATGATCAATGTAATCATCGCAGACCACCAGGCAATCTTTCGCGCCGGTGTGTCCAAGGTGCTGGCGGTAGAAGATGAGATCCGCATCGTGGGACAACCCCATACTCACGAGCAGACGCTGAATGCGTTGGAGCATTTGCGGGCGCACGTGGTGCTGGTGTCCACAAGTTTCCTGCCGCTGTTTGGGAAAATCCAGGAACTGACTGCGAAACATGACACGCGAATCCTGGTGGTGGCCGAGCAAGCCGATGAGGCGGCTGCCTTCGTCGCCATGGGAGTGCACGGGGTGGTGTTCCGTTCGGTGGACGGGCCATCGATTGTAGAAGCGGTGCGGCGGCTAGCGCGTGGAGAAACTTATGTACACACGCCCAATGCCTTCGTGTCCGAGATCAGCGAAGACCTGGTGGGCTTGAGGGTGCGCGACCGGCTCTCGGAAAAAGAGCTACGCATCATCGCCCTTGTAGTCCGCGGATGCAAGAACCGCGAAATCGCAGCTCAGTTGGAGACCAGCGAGCAGGTGGTGAAGAATTCCCTGCGGGCCATCTTCGACAAGATCGGTGTTTCGGACCGGCTTGAGCTGGTACTTTTCGTGCTTCACCATCGCATGCTGGCGCATGCCACGGCGTCGGTGAAGATCGATGCCGATCCACCGCGTCAGAAGCGCGGGCAAGCCGGGAGTGTGGGAAACCTGCACTACGGCTGGCAGACGTGACTGTTAGATGCAGATGGACCGAGGAAGTCAAAAGAACCCGCGGATTACGCGGATGCCCCGGATAAACTCAAGTTTTTGAATTTTGTCTGCCCTGGCCGGGTTTGTGCAGTGTAGAGAGCCTGCTCTTCTCGCTAGCTCAATCCGCGGCTCAAAGATTTCCACCCACTCACCTGGTTGGGTTGCTGCCCGCCTGCGCCTGGCTTTTCTCGCCTGGAGGCTTCACCAGATCGGCCACCACAGCAATCAGTTCCTCGGGATTCACCGGCTTTTCCAGGTAAAAATCGGCAAGCGGATCGGGAGCCTGGAAGGCTTCGTTGACGTAGCCGGAGATCACCACAACGGGAGAGCGTGAGAGCTTGCGGGCAGCAATGACGACATCGCGTCCGCTGGCTTCGCCCAGACGCCAGTCAGTTACCACCAGATCGTAGGTATTCTGTTCCAAAAGAGAGATCGCTTCGCCGACAGAGGTGGCGGGGGTTGCCTGGTGGCCGGCAGTTTCGAGAATAATGCACTTCAACCGGGCAGCGTGTACTTCATCGTCCACGCAGAGAATGTTCGCCATAACTAACAGTCCTGGAACACTGCGTTTCTGAGTTACTTCATTAGGTAAACGCGGCGCGAGTTAGCTCGCAGAGCATTGTGTCGAACGATGTTACAGATTGTCAAATGCGTCGCCGAGATTAGTGGGGAGGTCAAATACAGCAGCGGTCACCAACAACCCACATGACATCTCTGGAAAGAGATCCCTCGCTGCGCTCGGGATTCCCCCTGGAGGCTCCCGCTGCGCTCACGCTCCCCAAACGGCTCAACTTAAGAACTAGTAGCTTCAGAGGGTCAAGATATTCTCCGTTCCAGCGCACCGCCATATGAAGGTGGGGCCCGGTGACGCGGCCGGTGCCGCCACTGAGAGCGATGGTCTGGTCCTTGCCGACGTGGTCGCCTTCTGTCACTTCGAACTTGGAAAGATGCATGTACAGGGTCATAAAGCCGAGGCCATGATCGATCACGACGCAATTGCCCTCATAGTAAAGTTCGCGGGCGAGGACTACTTCTCCGGCATTGGAGGCGTGTACGGGAGTGCCTTCAGGGGCACGGAAGTCCACGCCACGATGCACGCTGGCCAGTTGGCCGTTGAAGGTTCGGCTAGTACCGTAGTTCTCCGATACCTGGGTGAATACCGGGGCGATGAAATTACCAGCCCATTGAGGAGCAGGGATGAAGTGAGCGAAGGCCACGCTCTTGATTTCCTTTTCGGCTTCGATACGCTTCAGAGTTTCGGGATCAGGCGTGACGTACTTCTGAGGAACTGTAAGTCGCGTGGTTTTGTATCGGGCGGAGTGAATTGTGATCTGCCGAGACTCGTGAAGGGCCCGGCCGTCAGGCAGGTCAGCTTCGAGTTCGAGAGCAAAGGAAGCGGGCTTTGTGTCGTAGGGAACGCCGGCGAGTGCGTACCATGCATCTCCGACACCTTGAGAGAAGGTGACATCGTGGCCCAGCCACTTGGCGGTAACCGACGTAGGCCTGCCGGAAACTTGCACGGTGAAGAGGCAGACAGAACCATTCACCAAAATTTGCGGCTGGGCGGAGAAGCTGGTGAATTTTGCGGGTTGCGCTGCTGGCTGTGCTGCGAGACAAGCTGACAACGCAAAGGCGAAGACCAGGGACAAACGCATTGGCAAAGGAGCCTCTGTACGAGAGTACTGGGAGGCTCCTGCTACGGGAAGTGTCGAAGTCGAGTCGAAACCTAGGCGGTCTTCCCTGTTACTACTACCGCAAGGCCGCGACGACGGCCGGAACCCTGCGCATGTGCGAAGTCGTGACGGCTGAATTGGGCTGCGAGAAGCTTATCCCGGCATTCGCAGTTTTCAGCTCCGCCAAATGATAGCTGCCTCCGGAAGATTCGAAATCTACGTATGCCTGCCCAAAGCTGTCAGCATCATCCGGGAGGGCGATGAGGGCAAACGACCGTCCGCTCTCGCGGTTGCGCAGAGTCACCGCGTGGGTCTCATAGTTCACGGAAAACACGTAGTTACCCGCAGGTAATTGCTGGTCTGCGGCGTAGAAGCCAAAGGGTATGTTGACCTTCACCTGGTAAGTGGAGTCCTGCGCCAGGGACAGTGCCGACAGCGCGATGAAGGAAACTCCCACCGCCAGAAGGTTGCGAACGGCTCTCTTCATGACAGTCTCCTCTCGATTGTGTTGCCTACAACTGCCGCGACAGCAAGACAGTGTTCATTCCTCGTGGCCCTGTGTGCAACGATTTGGAGGAGTAGACGTGCGCCAGTGGACAATGTTGCGAATCTGCGGTGCGTTGGGGATGTGTACCATGGATTACGGCGCGAACAGGGGCAATACCAATGCGAGCGCCGCCTGAGCGGGCGGGGAGCATGAGAAGCAAATGTTTCGGCAGTGTTTCGCAGCAAGGCGGGACGAACGCTATACGAGCGTTCGCGAAGACATGAAGGCCGAGTGCGAGTGGCAGGTCCAGGGACGAAGTTATTGCTTTTTGGGATTAGAGTGCGGCGCCTACGACCCAGACAGGAAGGGCCCTAGCCGCGCGGTGTCTTACGAATCGAGATGGAGCGGAGCGTACGAGAAGTACGCTCCGCTAGCAGGACTTATTTGGCCAGCGAACGAACATAGTTGACCAAATTCCAGAGCTCGTTTTCGCTGATGCGGACACGCTCGAGAGGCATGTGCCCTTTGCCGGTCTTTAGCGAGCAGAAGATCTGGCCGTCTGACATGACTTTCATGCTGTCGGCATTCGTGAAATCGGGCAGCTTGTCGCCCGTGTCGACTTCACCTTTGCCATTTCCCGTGGCGCCGTGACACATGGCGCAGTCGTAACCGTAATATTTCTTGCCCTGCGCCAGCGATTCAGCCGTGGGTTTGACTGGGTTAACCATGGACTTGACT
>DASRAA010000267.1:0-9825 GCA_035638375.1 Binatia bacterium
GGTCTGTCAGCGGGAGGTGAACTACTCTCCTCTCTCGTCCGAAGAAACAGCAGGGCCTTCGACTTCGCGTTCGCCCGACCCGCAAAAGATACGGCTCGGAAATGCATCCGCCGAAAATCGGCAATCGACTTGTAGTCGGGGCCGCAGCCGTCACATCAATTCTGGGTTGGCATTCCGTCTCCCGCTGACGCCACGAACACACCTGGTTCATGTACGGGTACAGGTATAGCTTCAGCAAGTCGCGCGGGTCCTAGCCCGGCCGTCCCGTCTTCGCTGACGCGCTGCGCGGGAAACCCAACTCCGCCATCTCCAGCTGGTTCACGAATGCCGCGCTGACGCGACATGCGTGCGCGGCGGGATGAACCCGTCCAAGGTCACCGGGAACATCGTCACTTTACTCCCGCGCTTGCCCGTGATGTCGGCCATGCCGCTAACTTACCCTGGCTTTCCGCGACCGCCCTTCGCACTTTCGGTGGTAATCAAGTTTTGTAACAGCTGCTCAGGCGTGCTGCTCTCACCAAAAAAAACTCAAAAAAGTCTATCCAAAACCGCATCCTAGGCGTCAAATTAACTAGTTGTATTAATATGCATAGTGACGTATATTTATTCCACCATGTCGAAACTGGCGAGACATTCAGCGATACGTGATCTGGTTAGCAGCCAGCCGGTAGCCAGCCAGGAAGAGCTGCGGCGTCGGCTGTACCGACGCGGACATCGGGTAACGCAGGCGACGCTATCGCGCGACATTCACGAATTGCGACTGGTGAAGACGCAGGACGGATACAAGTTTTCGCAAGGCGAAGTGCCGGACGCGTTTTTGCCGTCGGTCGAGCGACTGATCCGCGAATTTGTGTACGAGGTCCGGACAGCTCAGAACCTGGTAGTGGTCAAGACAAGCGCCGGAAGCGCGCAACCGGTATCGGCAGCCATTGACGCCGAGGAGTGGGAGGAAGTTGTGGGTACGATCGGAGGTGACGACACCATCCTGGTGATCGCTCCCGACACTGAGACTGCGGAGCGGTTGACCAACCGAGTCCGCAGCTATTTCCGGTAACGACAGATGGGGCAGTGCATCCAACCCGCGGTGTTTGGCGCGACCGGGTACTCCGGCTTCGAGCTGGTGCGGCTGCTTGCCCGTCATGAGGGCACCAAGAAGCCGCTTCTGTTCGGCCGCAATGGTGACAGCTCCTACAAGGACCTGAGCGAAGTCTATCCGCAGATCGCTGGTAACGGCGGTTATCCGTTTGAAAGTTTTTCGTGGAAGCGGATGAAGCAGGCCGGTGTGGATGTGTTGTTTCTGGCCACGCCGCACGAGTTCTCGCGAGAACTTGTTCCCGCCGCCGTTGCGCGCGGGTTTCGCGTGATTGACCTGAGCGGTGCGTGGCGGCTGAAGAACGCCGGCAATCGCGCGGTGTACGGCTTCAAGGACGTCGATCAGAACGCGGCGGCGAAGCTCGATCAGGAAGCCGTCTACGGCTTGCCAGAGTTGCACGCCGAGGAAATCAAGCAGGCGATGTTGTTGGCCAATCCGGGTTGCTATCCGACGTCAGTCATTCTGGCGCTGGCGCCATGGATTCGTGCCGGCTACGTGGACGTAGCGCACGGGGTGATCTGCGATTCAAAGTCCGGGGTGAGCGGAGCTGGGAAGGCCGCGACCGCGAAAACGCATTTTGTGGAAGTGGATGGCGATTTCGCGGCCTACAACGTGTTCGGACATAGACACACGGGCGAGATGCTGGAACAGCTTGGGCTCGATGGCGGTTCGTTGCAGTTTACGCCACACCTGCTGCCGATTCCGCGCGGGATCTTATCGACCATTTATGTGAAGCTGGCGCACACGATTGGCGCCGACGAGCTGGAGCAATCGCTGCACAACTTTTATGCCGGCAAGCCGTGGGTACGGGTGTTCGGCGCAGCACAACTGCCGCAGATCAAGTTCTCGCGTGGCACGAACTATTGTGACATCGGTTTCTCGCTGTCGCCGGATGGGACACGAGCGGTGCTGGTGTCTTGCATAGACAACCTGTTGAAGGGTGCGGCGGGACAAGCTGTGCAGAACATGAACCTGATGTTCGAATTCGATGAGAAGGCGGGACTGCAATGAAGTTGGTGGTCAAGATCGGCGGCGCAGCGCTCGACAACAAAGAACTGGTGAAGAAGTTCGCCGCCGCCATTCCCGGCCTTTGTCAGGAAGGGCATCAAATTGTGGTCGTACACGGTGGCGGTGCCGCACTGAGCCGGACGCTGAAGCAGCTTGGCTGTGAAACGACCTTTGTGAATGGCCTGCGTGTGACCGATTCGCTGACGCGCGATGTAGCCATCATGGTGCTCGCGGGACAGCTCAACAAGCAGCTTGTCGCGGCGATTGGTGCGACCGGTCAGCCAGCGATCGGGCTGTGCGGCGGTGACTTGGGAATGTTTCGCGCCTCGAAGAAGCAGTCGCCCGACCTTGGCTTCGTAGGCGAGATTCGGACGGTAAACACGGAAGCGATTCAGCGGCTATGGTCGGCGGGGATGGTGCCGGTGGTGTCGAGTCTGGCCCTAGGCTATGACGGCGAATACTACAACGTGAATGCTGATCAGATGGCGTCGGCTTGCGCTATAGCGTGTGGCGCACACGCGCTCATTTACCTCACCGATGTTTCCGGCGTGAAGGACGCGGATGGAAGGGTGATTCGCTGGCTGGACATCAAGGCGATTCCACGGATGGTGGAGCAGGCGACGGTGAGTGGCGGCATGTTACCGAAACTGGAGGCCTGCACCAGCGCGCTGAAGAAAGGCGTGACGCGGGTGCGGATTCTGCCGGCTTCGAGTGCCGAGGTGTTGCCGGAGTTTTTCACCCATCGTATTGATTGCGGCACGGAGGTGATTGCTTCATGAGCAAACTTGCCTTCGACCGCGCCTTAGAGCGACGTACATCCCACCCTGTTGCCAAGGCCGGCGATAAGGGTGGTACCCCCGACCCAAGTTAGCGTCCAAAGAGGTCGCAACCTGGGGCGCCCATTGCTTGGCCATTTATCTGGGACATTTTCTTTTTCTTTTCCATCTGGCGGAGCCAGAAGGAGGTTGACGTGATTGCAACGACAATTCCACCAGGAGCAAGCCCGAGCATTTTTACGCAGCGAGGCGTAACCGGGCGCGACCTGATCTCCATCCAGGATTTCCGGCCGGATGAGCTGGCGTGCGCGCTGGAGCTGGCAGGGGCCATGAAGCTGCGTCCGGCCGACTATCGCGGAACGCTAGTGGGCAAGCAGATTGTGCTGTTCTTCGAGAAGCCATCGCTGCGCACCCGGCTGACGTTCGAAGCGGGCATCAACGCACTAGGCGGCACGTCGTTCTTTGTGGATCAAACGCAGTCGCGGCTGGGCGCGCGCGAGAGCCTGAGCGACGTGGCGCATAACCTGGAGCGCTGGGTCGATGGCCTGGTGCTGCGCACCTTCGCGCATGAAACTGTGACCGACATGGCGCGGCACGCATCCATTCCGGTGATTAATGCGCTGAGCGAGCTCGAGCATCCGTGCCAGGCCATGGCCGACATGCAAACCTTGCAGGAGCACTTCGGCGATTTGCACAATGTACGTCTCGCGTATGTGGGGGACGGCAACAACGTGGCGCATTCGCTGATGCTGGCGACGGCGAGCCTGGGCGCATCGATTTCGGTGGGGACGCCGGCCGGCTACGAGCCGAATGCTGACGTTCTGTGGGCGGCCGAAAAGCTGGCGGCGACTACGGGCGCAAAGGTGAAGGTAACGAACGATCCGGTGGAAGCCGTGGCTGGAGCCGATGCGGTGTACAGCGATGTATGGGCGAGCATGGGTCAGGAGGAGGAAGCTGGGGAGCGCAAGAAGATCTTCATGCCGTTCCAGGTGAACAACAAGCTTTTCGCCAGAGCCGCCAAGCATGCGGTATTCATGCACTGCCTGCCGGCGCATCGCGGAGAGGAAGTGACAGCGTCGGTGATTGATTCGCCACGCTCGGTAGTGTTCGACCAGGCGGAAAACCGCCTGCATATTCAAAAAGCCATCATGGTTTTATTGCTGGAGGGCGGGGTCCATCGTTTCCCGCCAAGGAGCGCTCATGCGTGAGAAAGTTGTCCTGGCATATTCGGGAGGGTTGGACACCTCCATCATTATTCCGTGGTTGAAGGAAAACTACGACTACGACGTGATCGCTTTCGTCGCTGATGTAGGACAGGGCGACGACCTCGATGCTGTAGTTGAGAAGGCGTACAAGACCGGCGCGTGCAAGGTGGTCGTCGAAGACCTGCGGCAGGAGTTCTTGACCGATTATGTGTTTCCAGCGATCCAGGCGGGTGCGGTGTACGAGCATAAGTATCTGTTGGGGACGTCGCTGGCGCGGCCGATCATTGCCAAGTACCAGGTGGAATGCGCGCTGAAGGAAGGCGCGAGTGCGGTGTCGCATGGCTGTACCGGCAAGGGCAATGACCAGGTGCGCTTCGAGCACGCATATCAGGCGCTAGCTCCGGAGCTGAAGGTTATTGTGCCGTGGCGCGAATGGAAACTGAAATCGCGTGAAGACTGTCTGGAGTATGCGGAAGCCCATGGGATTCCCGTGGCCCAGAGCCGGGAGAAGATCCATAGCCGCGACCGGAACCTGCTGCACGTGAGCCACGAGGGCGGAGAGCTGGAGGATCCGAATAATGCTCCGCTGGAGACGACGTGGACGTGGACGAACTCCCCTAAGGACGCGCCCGATGCGGTGGAGAAGGTGACGATCGAATTCAAGCAGGGCGTGCCGATTGCGGTAAATGGCGTGGTGCTGGATCCGGTTGCGACGGTGGAAGTACTGAACGAGATTGGTGCGCGCAATGCCATTGGGCGGGTGGACTTGGTCGAGAATCGATTCGTCGGTATCAAGTCGCGCGGGTGCTACGAGACACCGGGCGGAACGCTGTTGCTGACGGCACATCGCGAGCTGGAGGCACTGTGCCTGGATCGTGAGCTGGCGCACTTCAAGCAGCACATTGGGCTGAAGTACGCTGAAGTGGTGTACTTCGGGCTGTGGTTCACGCCGCTGCGCGAATCGTTGCACGCTTTCGTAAACAGCTCGCAGGGCGATGTGAACGGCACCGTCACGTTGGCGCTGTACAAGGGCAACATCTCGATTGTCGGCCGGAAGTCGGAGACCTCGATGTATCGCCCGGATGTGGCAAGCTTCACCATGGGCGCGAGCTACGACCAGAAGGACGCGGAAGGATTCATCCGCATTTTGGGTCTGCCAGCGCGCACCCGGGCACTGATTCATCAGAAGACTGAGGTCGTGAAGTGAAGATGTGGTCGGGCCGCTTCAGCCAGGAACTGAATGCGGACTTCGAGCAGTGGCAGCGGTCGTTTCCGTTCGATCGCATTCTGGTGCCTTACGAGGTGGCGGCGAGCCAGGCGCACGCCGCCGCTCTCGCCAAGGCCGGAGTGCTGACGAGCACGGAGCTTTCGCTCACACAGAAGGCACTGGAGAAGATCGCGGAAGAGGGGATTCCGGAAGACAACGACCCATCCATCGAAGATGTTCACCACTACGTCGAGAAGAGGCTGGTGGAGATCGTGGGTGAGGTCGGCAAGAAGCTGCATACGGGGCGTAGTCGTAATGAGCAGATTGCGACTGACCTGAGGCTGTATGTGCGGGCGCAGATTGACTCGATTTCGTTGTCGCTCGTGGAATTGGCGAGCGAGTTCGTGGAGCAGGCAGAAAAGGCCGGCGACGCGGCTATGCCGAGTTACACGCACTTGCAGCGCGCGGAGCCGGTTCTGGTAGCTCATTGGTTATTGGCATACGTGGCGATGCTGCAGCGGGATTTGTCGCGGTTGGCGGATTGCAGGAAGCGGCTGAATCAGTGTCCTCTGGGCTCGGGCGCGGTGGCGGGAACGATTCTGCCGCTAGATCGCGCGGAAATGGCGAAGATGCTGGAATTCGACCAACCGACGGCCAACAGCATTGATGCCACCAGCGATCGCGATTTCGCCGTTGAGTTTGTGCAGGCGCTGGCGCAGCTCGCCCTGCACCTGAGCCGATGGGCGGAAGAGTTCATTCTCTTCGCGACTACCGAGTACGGATTTGTGAAGCTGCCAGAAGCGTTCTCGACCGGCAGCAGTGCGATGCCGCAGAAGAAGAATCCAGATGCGATGGAACTGATTCGCGGGAAGGCGGCACGAGTGTTCGCCGAGGCGAGCTCGCTATTCGTCACGGCCAAGGGGCTTCCGTTGGCCTACAACAAGGACATGCAGGAGACCCAACAGCCGGTGTTCTCGGCGGCGCAGCAGGTATTGAGCGTAGTTCGCGTGGCGACCGGATTCATGGCATGGGTGACGTTTGACTACGCACGCATGGAGGCGGCGGCCCGCACAGGTTTCATGAATGCATTGGCGGGCGCGGCGTTCCTGGTGCGGATGGGAGTGCCCTTCCGCACAGCGCACGAAAGGATCGGAAAAGCCGTGCAGTTGTGCGTCAAGAAAGGTTGCGAACTGGAGCATCTCTCGCCGGAGGATTACGCGGCGTGCGGCATAGTCGCGCAACAGGCGTTTCACGAGGCATTACAGTTGCGAAAGGTCTTGGCCATACACGACGTTCCGGGCGGTACTGCTCCTTCTCAGGTACGGGCGGCGTTGCAACAAGCGAAGGAAACACTTATGACGTATGCAGGAGCTGCGCATGTTGGCGCGTAACGCAACCTTGCCCGACGCAATGGCGATCGAGCAATTGATTCAGGTACACGTTGGTGACGGGACCTTGCTAGGGAGATCCTTGGCCGAAATCTGCGAGAATGTTCGCGACTTCGTGGTGATTGAAGACAACGGTGAAGTGGTGGGCTGCGGTGCACTGCACCTCTATGGAATGCATTTGGCAGAGGTGCGCTCCATCACGATCGGCGAAAGAGCCAAAGGCAAGGGCGCAGGCCGGCTGCTCATCGATGCCCTACTCAGTGAAGCGGAACGACAGAGTGTGACCTGCGTTTGCCTGTTCACGCGTATCCCGGAGTTCTTCGGCAAAATGGGCTTCACTATCGTCGATAAGGAACTCCTGCCGGACAAAATGTACAAGGATTGCCTGCGCTGTCCGCGCTTGCACGCCTGCGACGAGATCGCGATGTACATGGGTGAGTTGCCGGAGAAGACGGTGCTGACGAGTTCTCCGCACGCCGTAAGGTATTACCCACAGCTCGTGCAGTTGCAATAGCCAATTATCCGAATACGGAGGACACGGAGTGCACACACTAGGTCCATTCTGAAAATCGTCTGAGACCAAGGGGCGTCGCGATTGCGAGGCCCCTTAATGCTTCTCTGTTTTGTGGAGGAGAAGCCCTAGTCCCACCCACAAGACCATCGCAATCCATTCGTAGGCGGTGAAGTGCCCAGGTACCTGCGGCAACACCTTGATGAGAATCATAAGGACCGTGACAACGATTCCTGTGACTGCCGCTGTCTTAGCAAAGGGCGGAGGTCGCGTTGCAAGAAACGCGGCGCACGAGGCCATCCAGCCAAGGGGCGCGGCCAACGAACCCACCTCTGTAACGGGGACTAATAAAGACTGGCCAGCGAACATCAGTAGTGCTGTGGCGACGCCTAGACACAGCACAGCGGTCGACGGCGTGCGATTGACCGGATGCACATAACCCAGCCGGACATCAGCCAGTCCTCGCCGTCCGAGTCCAAACAGCAACCGGCTAGCAGCCACGAAGTTGCCGTTGAAGATCTTTACCAGAGAAAGCAGCGCCGTTGCCATGATCACGCGCACGATCGACTCTGAGCCGAGCGCGTGCTCAAATGCTACGGCGGTGGCGAAGTTCTCATGCACCAAGCTCGGCCAAGGAGTGACGTAGGCAACCGCAAATGTGACGACGGCGTAGAACGCTGCTCCCACGATGATGGCGAGCAGTACCGCCAGCATGAAGCGCTGCGGCTGAAAGTCTGTGCTGGCTTCTTCTGACGCTTTACCGATCGACTCAAAGCCGGTCATGAAGTACGGGACAACTTGCAGGACCAGGACAACTGAAATCACTGATGGCCCGTTGAATAGCGGAGTAAGATTCTCAGTCGCACCATGGCTGATACCCGCGCTGATGAAGCCGATGGTCAGGGCCAGAACGGCGAAGGTGGTCCAGTTCTGCAGTGTCGCGCTGACTCGGATGCCTCGGTAGTTCAGAAATGTGATGAATACGGTGAGCGCAAGTCCGATGATCAGATGGGGAAGAAACACCGGCTTTCCTCCGACGTGGTACAGCTCGATTCGATCGAGGGTAGGAAAGAGGTAGCCAGCGATGCGGCCGATCGCCACGGCCTCCCAAGGGCAGACGATGTAGTACGCCAACAGCATCATCCAACCGGTGGCATAGCTGATCCAGCGCGGAAAGACGGCTGCGGTGTAGGCGATCTCGCTGGCAGCATCGGGCATTGCTTTAACCAGGTGCCCATAAACCATGCCGATCGGCAACAGCGCCAGGCCGCCGATGAGGAAAGCCAGCACCACTCCCAACGGGCCGCCACGCGAAAGCCAATCATCCATGACAACCAGCCAGCCGACACCGACCATGGTGCCGAACCCCAGCGAGAAGAAGTCGGCTAGACGAAGCTTTCGGGCGAGAGAAATCATGAAGGGCGAGGATACCGCAGGCAGCGCTTACGTGAGAACGCCATGCGGGTTATCCCTTCAGATAGGGCAGCATGTGCTTGAACTGCTGAGTGCCAGAGGAGCGTAGCAGTTCGTAGATGATCATCTCAGTGGTGGAGATGACTGCTCCGGCAGCCCGCATACGGTCGATGCCAATGTCCCAGTTCCAGCGTACGCGCGACCCGATGGCATCAGAGGCCACGTGTACGAGGTAGCCATCGGTGAGTGCGCCCACAACTGTTTGCATTACGCAGATGTGTGCTTCCATGCCGCAAACCAGCAGCGTGTTGCGATTGCCGTGTAGCGACTTCAGCGCGGAGCGGAACTCGGTGCAACCGAAGCAGCCGAATTGCAGCTTGTCAATCGGCTGGGTGCCTCCCAGCAGGGAGGCGATTTCAGCAACCGTGTTTCCCAAGCCTTGCTGATATTGGGTACTAACAAGTATGGGAAGCTCAAGAATGCCCGCGAGCCTCACCAGCAACTGCGAGTTACGCACCAGCTCCCCTTTGTTGAAGATGGGTGGCAGAAGCTTCTCCTGAATGTCGACGACGATCAGGGCACACTGGTCCGCTTCCAGGAGCTGGCGAGCTACATTGGAAGTCTCCGTCGAAAACGCAACGGCGCCGATAGGGGATGGCATGACAGCCTCAGTAAAGAAGATTCTCATGCCGATTTTATCGCGAAGGGTCTTGACGTTGCGGGTGCGTGGTTTTTGCGCGTTGGTCGTGTTGACGCTTGTGCGCAACGCCCATAAAATCAAGCTATAGGCTGCATCACGACTCGCAGCCATCACGCTTGCTGCCCCCTCGTTCAACGGCAGGACAGCTGACTCTGGATCAGCATATCGGGGTTCGAATCCCTGGGGGGCAGCCAATAAAATCAAGGGTTTCCTCAACACTCCAAGTTCACCTCTCTTCTGTGTCACCACTGTGTCACCGTTTTGCTCGATGCCGTTCCATCCAGAGCGCACGATTAAGTACTCGGGTCAAACAACCGCAGTCACCCCGCTCGCCGATAACTGCATTGATCGCTCCGTGAGCTGCACGCTTCCTAAACTTGAGACAATAGACATTAAATAGTGGCCGCTGGACTCGAACCCAGCGACCTACGAATTATGAGTTGGCGGGTTTAACGTCGCCCTAAGCAAGCTTGCGAGGCGTTGCAACAACCGTAGAGTGAATTTCTGGCCGTGATTCTTGATTA
>DASRAA010000268.1:0-12513 GCA_035638375.1 Binatia bacterium
GACGTGCTATCTACCTAACCAATCTGCCGTCTACTTGCACAATCGAGCTGCTGACTCGCCGATGAGTACTTACGGACTACGAAATCACGGTGTCTCATGCAGGGATGTGAGGCAGGTATGCACCGCGGCTGTTTCTCGGGAATTCTGGTTATTAGTCTCATTGTTTTGTGGCCACAATCGGGGTTTGGTCAAAAGATCAATGGTGCTTTGCAAGAGAAAGCCAAGTCGGGCGACATAAACGCGATGCTCAAACTCGCTCACGCCTACGAGGAAGGGGCAGGAACTGAGGCCGATGCCGCGCAAGAAGCGACTTGGTATGAGCATGCCGCCAATGCGGGAGACCCGTGGGCCCAGACAAAGCTCGCTTTGCTTTATCTTCAAGGCATTGGAGTTCCCAAGGATTCCGCTGAAGGCGTGCGGTGGCTTCGTCGCGCGGCCAGCAGCGGATTTCGCTTGGCTCAATTCAATCTCGGTATTGCTTATCTTCATGGCGAAGGTGTCGCAACAAATGACGGAGAAGGTGTCCACTGGCTGCGTGAGGCAGCGGAGAAAGGTGTACCCGACGCCGAAGGCAACATGGGAGTGTTGTATCTCACTGGCCGGGGAGTACCGAAAGACTACTCCGAGGCTCTGCGATGGAGTCTGCTAGCTGCCAAGCATGGCAGCGCCTTCGCGCAGTGCAATCTCGGTACGATGTATGAGTTGGGAGACGGCGTCGAGAAGAATCCGCGGCTCGCTGAATCATGGTATCGGCGAGCTGCGAGCTATGATTACCCGGAAGCAGAGTATCGCTTGGGCCGATTGCTGGCCGAGAAATCAGGCGGGAACGCGAGCGAGGCTGATGGCTGGTTTCGTAGAGCCGCTGACCACAGAGATCGACGTGCCCAGTTCTCCATCGGATTGATGTACGCAAAGGGCCGCGGAGTGACACAGAGCTACCAAGAAGCTGCGAAATGGTATCGGCAAGCTGCAGACGCCGGATACGCCGAGGCGGAACTGAATCTCGCTGCGTTATATGAGTCGGGGCAGGGGGTCCCGCAGAACAAGGCCGAGGCGGTGCGATGGTATTGCGTCGCAGCAGAAAAAGGACTCGTCATTGCTGAATGGAATGTAGCTGTGGCTTATGAAACTGGCTCCGGAATCGGCCAGGCCTACAACAAAGCACGGCACTGGTATCGAAAGGCCGCGGAAGGTGGAGATCCGGACGCCCAGAACAGTCTGGGACATCTGCTTTATGCGGGACTGGGTGGAAGTCCTGATCGCCTGGAAGCCTTGCAATGGTTACGGGCAGCGGCCGCTAACGGCGATCTTCGGGCTGCGCTGAACTTGGGTATCGTGCTCTCCGACGCACAGGCATCCGAATCAGATCGCGTTGTGGCTGTTACCTGGCTTGAGATTGCCCGTCAACGCGGCTTTGATCCGGGCCCCGCACTGCCGAATGTCCGCTCACGGCTCACTCAAGTGGAAAACGAAGCTGCGGTGCAAAACGCTGCTGCCTGGCTCGCTACGCACTAGATTCCGGTCATCGGGATAGCAACCCAGTGCGAACGCCAAATTGAAACGAACGTCCGAGTCTGGATGCTTGTGGAATTGAACGATAAGCCGAACGGCTGCGCGCATTAGGTCTCATCCAGTGGTGTGCGTACTACGGATATGTCTTCGAAAAATGCTGCGGCCTTTCACAGCCACTGGCGTCAACCCGAGGGCACGGCCATTGCTTCCCTAGCGCCGTTGTTTTGCGGCCCGTGTTGAGGGCCGGGTTCTTGGCTTGGGTTTGGGAGGCTGAGGTGGACCCGCCTGCGCTTCAATCACGCTGCGCATCCAGAAGTTTCCCTGTGGGTCAACTTCGATGCCATGCACTTCGCGTTCGAAACCGGGAAACTTCTTGCTGAACTCCTCCAGCGCCAGCAGAAATCGGATGGTCGGACTGTTGGCATCGCCCAGCCGTTCTCCCGGCATGCGTATTGGAATCCCGGGCGGATACGGAACCAGCATAACCGCTGTGATCCGTCCGGCCATATCTGTCAGCTTCACTTTTTCTGTCCCATCACGCACCAGCTTCTGATAGGTTTCTGCCGGGGTGAGCAAGGGATCCGGTTCCACGTCGCACGCTTCCTGCAACAGAGCCGGAAGTTGCAGCGACCTCATCGCCGCATGCATTTCGTCGCCGAGTTGACGTAACGTGAGCAGACCATAGCGATCAGGGAACTTCATGGCAAGATCAGGCATGGCTTCCGCCAGCGGGGCCTGGCGGTCATAGAGCTTTTTGAACTCGAACAGCGTTTCGAGCAAGCTGCCCCATTTTCCTTTGCTGGTGCCAACCGAAAACAGCGCAAGCAAGGTATAGTCTCCGGCGCGAGCAATCTCCACGCGTCGTGAATCGAGAAAAGCTGTCAGGATCGCTGCCGGAATTCCCCAGTCGGCCATCCTTCCCTTCGAATCAATGCCTGGCGTCAGAATTGTGACCTTGGTCGGATCGAGCAGGCAGTAATCGTTGGTGATGTCAGCATCATTGAAGCCATGCCACTCCTCGCCCGACTTCAATGCCCAGCACGCAGCGGTCTGCGACAACACGCTGTCGGGCGCGTCTTCGAAGCGAAAGACCTCGCCACTGGCGGGATCGGTGACATTGTCGGGCTGAAACATGTTGAAAAACCATCCGCTGGCGTCTCCGTTCCCCGCAGTCTTGAGGCGGTGCGCCACTGAGGCCATCGCCTTGCGGAAATTAATCGCGTCCTGAATGGTCTCAGTCATCAGAGTCTGGCCCGCAGGCTCGTCCATCATGGCAGTGGCTACGTCGATGGAAGCAATCATCGGATAGAACGGAGAGGTCGAGCCGTGCATCATGAACGATTCGTTGAACTGGTCAAACTCCATGGGCGCGCGAGGACTCAGCTTCACATGAATCATCGATGCCATGGAGAACGCCGCTAGCATCTTGTGCGTGGACTGCACGGCGAAAATCAGCGGACGATTGGGCATGTCGTTGGGCACATCCATGCCAAAGCGTCCACGATATAGGGGATGAAACTTCGCGTACGCATACCACGCCTCATCGAAGTGCACGCGCGGAACCGATGCTGCAAGTTCTTTCACCACCGCCTCAACGTCGTAGCAGAAGCCGTCGTAGGTGGAATTAGTCACCACCGCTGAAACGGGCTGCTTCGAAGGCGCTTCCTTGGCAAACGGACTGCGTTCGATCAACTGCTTGATGTTCTCTCCCTTGAACCGCTCCAGCGGAATCAATCCGATCATGCCGTAACCGTTACGCGTCGGCTTGAGGTACGCCGGGCGGGCCCCCGTAAGCGTCAGGGAATGACAAATTGACTTGTGGCAGTTCAGATCAACCAGAACCATCTCGTCCCACGCGATCGCCGCATGGCTAACGATCTGGTTCGAGGTCGATGAGCCGTTCAGAACGTAAAACGTCCAGTCGGCCCCAAAGATGCGCGCCGCATTGCGCTCCGATTCTGCCGGCGGCCCGACGTGATCGAGCAACGAGCCCAGTTCAGCGGTGGAAATGCCCAGGTCGGAGCGCAGCAGGTTTTCGCCGAAGTATTGATGGAACGCCATGCCGACCGGATGCTTCAGAAACGCTACTCCACCCATGTGTCCGGGCGCGTCCCAGGAATATGCGCCCTGGTCGGTATACTTCTTCAACTCGCGAAAGTAGGGTGGCAGAAGCTGGTCGTGGTAACGGACCACGGCAAAGTCTACGCGGTTTGCGATAAAAGCTGGAGTGTCTCCGAACAAGTGGATGTACTCGTGCACCTGCTTCATCACTTCAATCGGTAATTCGCTGACCAGAGTCCGATCGGCGATGAGGAAGATCGGCACTTTACTGTTGCGCCGCCGCACAGCGCGAATGATGCGCAACGCAGCGCGCTCATCAAACTGGACATTTTCCGTCAGGTCCCAGTCGAGCAGGATCGCGCTGAACGATGGATCAGACTTTACCAGGGCCAGCCCATCTTCCGGTGTGGACGTTCGCACCACACGATATCCCTCTTCTGTAATTGCCTCACACAGCCGCTCCATAGCCCGGTCCGAAACCGACTCGGTGCCTCCGACCTCGCTGGCAACCAACAGCACCCAGCGTCCTTCACTCATAGACCCTCACAGAGAAACGAAACTTTTCTGTTGATTCTGCCCGGCAGGTACTTTCTGGGCGGAAATTCAAGACTTTAAGACAGGTCCTTCGACGGCTCATAGACGGATTCGACGCCCAACTGAGGAAAACAGCCGGTAGAACGCACTCTATAAGCCTGGCGTTAACGTTTCATTAATCTTAATTGATCAGGGCTGCTGCTTGGGGCGCAAAGTTATCGCAGTCCGCTTCTTTGTTTCAGTGACTGCCGGGCGACAGATTCATGTGCCGCTTTGGCACGCCAACTTGGATCTGGCTGCCTAGCGGTTCCTTTTTCCTGTTGCTACTCGTCGGACTCTTCGGTCAATAGCGATTGACTCCCTGAAACACTGGCCCTATTATCAAGCAACTCCCTGGGCTCCACTCAGCGACATGATCGAACAGACGATCTCGCATTACCGAATTCTGGAAAAACTCGGTGGCGGTGGGATGGGCGTGGTCTACAAGGCCGAAGACTCCCGTCTGCACCGCATGGTGGCGCTAAAGTTTCTGCCCGACGAAGTAGCAGCTAACGGTGAGGCGTTGGCGCGGTTTCAACGCGAAGCGCAGGCAGCTTCGGCGCTGAACCACCCCAATATCTGCACCATCTACGACATCGGCGAGCAGGATGGGCAAGCGTTCATCGCCATGGAGTTTCTCGAGGGTGTCACCCTCAAGCGCAAGGTCGAAGGGCGCCCGCTGGACACAGAGACCTTGCTCAACCAGGGCATCGAGATCGCAGACGCGCTCGACGCGGCTCACAGCAAACACATCATCCACCGCGACATCAAGCCCGCCAATATTTTCGTGACCAAGCGAGGACAGGCAAAGCTGCTGGATTTTGGCCTGGCGAAGGTGGTTTCGGAGCTGGGCGACAACACTGCGACCAATGCCACGCCGCACATGACGAGTCCGGGCTCGACGATCGGGACCGTAGCCTACATGTCGCCCGAGCAGGTTCGTGCCGACGAACTGGACGCGCGTACGGACCTGTTCTCCTTCGGCGCAGTCTTGTACGAAATGGCGACCGGGCGAGTGGCATTTCTGGGCAGCAGCAGCGGTGTAACCTCTGAGGCGATTCTCAACCGCACTCCAGTACCGATCACCAGCGTGAACCCGGCAATTCCCGCCAAGCTCGAGGAGGTCATCAGCAAGGCGCTGGAGAAAGATCGAGAAATGCGCTACCAGACTGCCGCCGAGTTGCGTGCCGACCTGAAGCGTATCAAGCGTGATCTCGACAGTTCGCGAGCTCGGGCGGGCGCAAGTTCTGCCAGCGCTCTCTCGCATTCGTCGGTGGCTCCGGCGCCACCGGCTCAGTCAGGTGGAGACCAGAAAACGCCCTCCGGAGGATGGGCATTCGCCGCGGTGGTCGGACTGATCGCACTGCTGGCGGGCTCGGCTATTGGTGCGTTGTTCTTGCACAAATCGGAGCAGGCAACGTTGCCAACCTATCATCCGCTGACGTTTCGTCGCGGCACTGTGCACTCCGCGCGATTTACCCCCGACGAGAAAATGATCGTGTACAGTGCGGCCTGGGAAGGCAAGCCACTACAGCTTTACACCACGCGGCCCGAAAGCCCGGATTCGCACGAGCTTGAACCCGGAGGGGCCGACGTGTTGGCTGTGTCATCGGCGGGCGAGATGGCGCTTTCGTTGAACAGCCATCCCATCGCCTCGTTTCTCTATTCCGGAACTCTGGCGCGCGTTCCGCTGGTCGGCGGCGCTCCGCGCGAAGTGATGGAGAACGTCGAGTGGGCCGACTGGTCTCCTGACGCGAGCACACTGGCGATCGTGCGCTACGAGCAGGGGCGGCACCGGCTTGAGTATCCGCCGGGCAAGGTGCTGTACCAGCCCGACGGATGGATCGGTAACATCCGAATTTCTCGCAAGAATGATGCAGTTGCATTTATTGATCACCCAACGCTGGGTGATGACGGAGGATCGGTGGCCATCGTCGACCTAGCCGGCAAGAAGACGACGCTTTCCACTGGGTGGGACAGCATTCAGGGGCTGGCTTGGGCGCCGGGCGGCGAAGAGGTTTGGTTTTCGGCGACGCGCACCGGCGGCGATCGTTCACTCTATGCCGTCGATCTTTCGGGCAAGCTGCGGCTGCTGGCGCGGGTGCCGGGGGAGCTGACCATCCTCGATGTCGGCCATGACGGCAAGGTGCTGCTGACACGCGGCAACGACCGTGCAGGACTGATCGGTATGGCTCCGGGAGCAGGCAAAGAGCGTGACCTGTCGTGGCTGGACTGGTCCACTCCCGGTGATCTTTCTTCTGATGGAAGCACCATCCTGTTCACCGAAAGCGGCGAAGGCGGAGGGCCGAAGTACGCGGTTTTCCTGCGCAAGACCGACGGCTCACCCGCAGTCCGGCTGAGCGAAGGAACTGGAGTTGCCTTGTCGCCGGATGGAAAGTGGGCGGTGGTGCGACCCAACACCCCGCCCGCTCCGCTGATGCTGCAGCCGACCGGAGTGGGCGAATCGAAGGTTCTCTTTGAAGATTCCATTAACCACCTGTGGACTCGGTGGCTGCCCGACGGCAAGACGCTGGTGTTTTTGGGCAACGAGCCGGGTCACGGGTTCCGTCTCTACGTGCAGTCGCTGAATGAGCAGAGGCCGCGGCCTATCAGTCCAGAGGGTGTTGCTGCCTTTGTCGTGCTCTCCCCGAAGGGAGACTCAGTCGCCACCGCAGGTCCGGACGGCCGAACGTATCTATATCCAATCGCTGGTGGAGATCCAACCGTGGTCCAGGGGGTCGGGGCCGGCGAGGTTCCGACTGGCTGGTCGTCGGATGGCAAGTCGATCTACGTGTATCGCTTCGGTGAGATTCCGGCCAAAGTCTTGCAGGTCGATATCGCTACGGGCAAACGACAGCCTTGGAAGCAACTGGTGCCGGCCGATTCTGCTGGTATCGACACCATTCGAGGCGTCGAGCTCTCGGCGGACGCCAAGTCCTACGTGTACGGTTACATCCGCACGCTATCGGACCTATACTTAGTTGAGGGCGTGAAATAGCGGCGGCGAAAGCGCTCTCGTTATTGGCACCTTCGAGACTAGCGTGCGCCAACAGCAATAAACTTCTGTAATCGTTTTCCGGTGTCTACCTCACCGGTGTAGATACTCCCTTTCGAGTCCACGGCAATCTGATGAACCCAGTGAAATTGGCCGGCGTTACGCCCGCTGCAGCCAAAAGTGCTTAACGTAGCGCCCGACTTGCGCTCAATGACGCGGAGAAAGTTGTTCTCGCCGTCGGCGTAGATTAGGTATTGCTGATCGTTATCGGGAGAGAGCGCAATTGACCAAGTTGAACCGTTACCACGCGTTGCTGGATCGAAGACGAATTGATGCTGAAACTCGCCCTCGCGATTAAACACCTGAATGCGATTGTTGCCGCGGTCACAGACGTAAACAAGTCCATCCCGTGAGAGAACGATGCAGTGTACAGGGCGGTTGAAGCTTGGACTGTTTTCGTTCGGCGGTTGTTGCGCATATACCGCGGTAGGGTTGGCAGGCAGCGGACCAGACGGCGGATCACTCGGAGGGTGGCCGTATGCACCCCATGCCTTGAGAAACGCGCCGGTCTGGGCATTGAATTTGACGACGCGTGAGTTGAGGTAACCGTCCGCTACATAAACCTCCTTGCGAGCGCTGTCCACGTATATTCCGGCGGCCTTGCCAACGGAAGTTTTGGAATTGCTGTCCGCCGGACCCGCAAATGAGCCGCCGATCATCATCAAGAACTTGCCGTCGCGGCTGAATTCCAACAGCATGCGGTCGTTGGGACCATTGCCCGACACCCACACATGATCATCGTCATCGACGAAAATGCCATGTTCGTTTTCCGGCCAAAGGCACGCGGGCGCTTTGCATTTACTGGGATCCTCCGGGCCTCCCCAGGCTTGAAGCAGGTTGCCTTCGGCATCGAACTCCATCACCGAAGGGGCAGGCTTACAGCAAACAGAGCGCGGCTCGGTTCGGGTCGGTGGATTTGGGACAGCGCCCTTCTCGTCGTCGCTTAGACTGCGAGGGCGCTGGTTGATCCAGATGTGGTCGTGCTTGTCCACCGCCAGCCCGCCGACCTGACCAATGAGCCAGCTGTTGGGAAGGGGCTTGGGCCAGGCTGCGTCCACCTTGTATAGAGGCGGCTTATCTTCTTGCGCTGAAGCTGATGCAGTGAGCCACGGAGCCAGTACTGTCGATACCACAATCGTCAAGGAGGCGAGTGACAAGCGGTTTAGTGGTTGGCTCAAGGAGACTTCCTCCTTGCCAATAATACCGGCGGTGCGGAGTTCGGTAATTAGTTAGGGCTTTTTGGTGTATGTGATACGAGATAGCAATTTGCCTCTTCCTAGCGCCGAAGGGAGCGGTCGATCACCCCGACAAGCGCAACCGCAGCCCTCCTTGAGGACCCCGGCAGAACGAGGTACCGTAGGTTAGGCTGGTTTTTGCGCCGGGTTCTTCAGCACGTCAATTGCACGTTTGAGTTGGTCATCGGGAGCGGCTTTCTTTTCTTTCTCCTGCTTCTCCTCGGCTTGCGGGTTCTCATCGTCGTCCGGGCCTACTAAGTCGTCGGAGCTATCGGCCACCAAAATGTTCGGCGTTACGGCGGTGTCCTGCAGCGCCTTGCCGGAGGGCGAGTAGTACTTGGCGACGGAGAGAAGCAACGCCGAGCCGTCCTTCATCTCAATGACTTTCTGGATCGAACCGGAGCCGAAGGTCTTGTCACCGATGACGTCACCGCGAGCGTTCTCCATGATAGCGGCAGCCACGATTTCGGCCGGGCCGGCCGTACCGCGGTTGACAAGCACCACGAGCGGAATGCTAGGAGCGACAGCTTTCTGGGGATCGGCATTGAACGTCTGCTTGGGATACTTCTGCCCTTGCAAGTAGGAGATGGTGCCGTGATTCAGGAAGAGATTCGCGGTGGCGATACCTTCGTCTTCATCGCCGCTGCCTGAGTTGCGAAGGTCGAGCACCAACTTCTTGGCGCCACTCTTCTCCAGGTCTTTCAGCTTGGCGGAAACTTCCTGTGAGCGGCCCTTGGGGAAGTCATCAACCTTGATATAGCCAATGCCTTCTTCGAGCGTCTTGAAAGTCACGGGCGGTTCGGCCACGATCTCGCGCGTGATGGCCGTCTTGGCCGGTGCGGCCTTGCGGGGGCGAACGACAGAGAGATTCACGACGGAACCGGGCTGTCCGGCCAGCATGCCGTCAATCTCGGCGAGCGACATCTCGCGCGTGCTCTTGCCCTCGATAGCTTCGACAATGTCGCCACTGTCAACACCGGCTTTGTCTGCCGGACCACTTGGAATGACAGAGACCACGGCGGCATAGCCGAAACGCTTCGACAGCGTTGCCCCGATGGTCGCCTTGCCCTCGTCTTTGCGTTGCTTGTATTCCTTGTACTCCGCCGGGTCGAGATAGCTTGAGTTGGCGTCGAGGGACTCGAGGAGACCGTGCAACGCGCCGTTCGTTACCGCCGGCACGTTGGGGTCTTCCACGTACTCGGTGCGAATGCGGGACAACACCTCGCTGTAAACCTCGATCTGGCGGTAGGAATCGTCATTGTTGGTGCTGGCCTTCACGCCCAGCCCGCCAGCTACAACCAGGGTGGCGAGAAGGAAAGAAAGGCCGAGAACGATGAGCTTGGTAGGCTTCGACATGTGAAACTGATTCGTCCGCTGGAAGGTCAGGCAGTTACGGCACCGGCGAACTGCGTGACCTCATTATACAACTGGTTGGATGACCATCCTCAACCTGGGTTGCGTGAAATGTCATACCACACAAGGGGTAAGTCAGGCCACTCCAGCAGATGGTGATTGGACGGAGGTTGGGGTGCAAAGTCATCGCCGAATCAAGTTCTCGCCAGTTGTGACTTCTTTCACAAGAAAGCAGCCAAGGGCCTGATACTCTCCTAGCTTCATGTTCGAGTATTCCGGAAGTCTTTCCAACAAAGGAACTTGCCATTATGGCGCTGAATTTCGAAGAATCCCGCAGGCTGCAAAGGCGTGCCGAAAAGCTTATCCCGGGAGGAGTAAATTCGCCGGTCCGGGCCTTCGGGTCGGTGGGGGGAGAGCCACCGTTTTTGGTACGGGGTGAAGGCGCCTACGTTTGGGACGCCGATGGGAACCGGTACATAGACTATGTCGGATCTTGGGGGCCGCTGATTCTGGGACACTCCATGCCGGATGTGATCGACGCCATCGTCCATGCCGGCCGCAAAGGAACGAGCTTTGGCGCCTCAACGCCGACGGAGGCCGATCTGGCGGAACTTGTGATCGATGCTTTTCCCGCGGTGGAGAAGGTGCGCTTCGTGAGCTCCGGAACCGAGGCCACGATGTCGGCGATTCGCCTAGCTCGGGCTTATACGAATCGCAAATACATTGTGAAATTCGAGGGCTGCTATCACGGGCATAGCGATGCCCTACTGGTGAAGGCAGGGTCGGGCGTGGCAACGCTGGGTATTCCTGGTTCGGCGGGTGTGCCCGAGGAGTTCGTGCAGTTCACGCTGGCGTTGCGCTACAACGATTTCTGGGCGGTGAAGGAGGCGTTCGCCAAGTACAAGGGCCAGATCGCCTGCGTGATTGTCGAGCCCGTGGTTGGCAACATGGGTTGCGTTTTGCCCAAGCCCGGATATCTGCAAGGTTTGAGAGCCATTACTGAGCACGAAGGTACCGTTTTCATCCTCGATGAGGTGATGACGGGCTTCCGGCTGGCTTTTGGTGGGGCCTCGGAGCTGTACAACATCACGGCTGACCTCGTAACTATGGGCAAGATTATCGGCGGCGGCTTGCCGGTCGGAGCTTATGGCGGCCCGGCGAGGATCATGGACCTGGTTGCTCCGCTGGGCCCCGTATACCAGGCGGGAACGCTGAGTGGGAATCCGCTGGCCATGGCTGCCGGAATCACAATGTTGTCGCAACTCAAGCAGAATCGAAGGCAATATTACCGGCAACTTGATGAGTACGCCAGGAAGCTGGTGGCAGGCGTGCTCGAGGCGACGAAGGCCGCCGGAGTAGCCATGACCGCCAACCAGGTAGGTTCCATGTTCACGTTCTTCTTCACTGACAAAGCCGTGGCAGACTGGGAAAGCGCCGCAACTTGCGATACGACGAAATTCGGGCGCTTCCACAATGCCATGCTGAATGCAGGAATCTGGCTGCCACCGTCGCAATTCGAGGCGGCCTTCCTAAGCGTGGCCCATACTGTGAACGACATTGAGAAGACAGTGGCGGCGGCGAGCGAAGCGTTGAAGGCAATTTGAGTCTTCAGTGCTGAGGTGTGGCTGTCACCTCCAGCTCGAAGCGGTGATGGCTTGCCGGATCGTCGATCGTGAACAGCGTGATCGGCTTATTTAGGGCTACAATCGCCAGCGCATTGGTCCGTACCTGGCCGATTACCGGAGACGCGCTACTGCCTGTCGGCTCGGTCGCCGGCGATGAGATCTCTGCCGTAACTTCTACAACCAGGCCATCGGGGCCCTCGTCAAGGTGACTGTCAAGGTTGACACCGACGTCGATGTAATTGACCTTCTCGGCGTCTCGCACCGGAAATCTTGAGCCGGCCCTCAGGCGAGGATTAAAGTGATCGCCGCTGCTGCTGGTAAGTGAGAAGCTTCGCTGATTCACTACCTTGCCTTCTTCGGTTTCTTTAAGCACATAGTTCAAGCGGTAGAAGTGCCGGGGCGGAGCAGGTGCCTGAGGTGCGGATTCCTGCGACGCGAGTGGCAAAGCAGCCAGCAGAACTGTGGCGAGGAGTGCGAAGCGTTTCACTGGTTTTCTCCTGAAAGTTGATTGCTCTTGGCCAGCGGCTTGATAGCGATTGCGGCGATGCTCAGTGGTTGGTCGGGATCCGGTTGATTACGCAAGGCAGCAGTTTGATCGGCCGATGCTGCGAGTAAGGCCCGCTCGGACTCCGTAAGGGCAACGGGAGTTGGGAACTGCTCTGATGGGGAAGGGCGCTCGGTCTGCGCGACATGCGCCACCGCATGTGTTTGTGCTGGGCGGCTTCCCAAAACCTTGACTGGTTTTCTACCCCGCTGGAGAATTGTGTGCGGCTCGATGGGCATTACCGGTCCTAATACTGCCTGAACTGGCCGCGATTCTGGCGTTAGGCCAAGATGTCGTGTCGCGATCCAGACGCAGGCGGCCATGGCGGTCGCAGATGTTGCCACGGCAACCCACTTCAGCCAAGGCATTCGGTAGCCCGCGTGCTGTTCGGCAAGCCGCCGCAGTATCCGATTCTCCACACCTGACACCGGTTCGGCATCGCGGTATTCCCTTAGTGCTTCGTGCAACAGCGCGTCGAATTCGTGTTCCTTCACAGCTCCGACTCCGAGAGGGCCGACATTGGCGAAATGCTTCCGGCAACGAAGTGATCAGAGT
>DASRAA010000269.1:0-2456 GCA_035638375.1 Binatia bacterium
TGCCCATTGCCGCCGGTCGAAGCGGCAGGACAATTCGAAAACTTGGGATTGGGCCGCGCGCTTCGTAGCTCAACCTGGGCCCAATGTCGCCCACGATTTATGCGCGCAGTGTAGAGAGTATTTTTATCCGCCGCATTTCGCCGCGGTAAAAGAAGCGGGTTGAGCGCAGAGCCCTGTGGTCTGGAGTCTCATTTCCACAGGGTGCCGGTAGAGGGTGCCGGTAGGCGTTCATGATGTCGGGCGGCGAATCGCGGAGGCAAGATCAACAGCAGGGTCCCTTCGACTGCGCGCTTGCCCCACTCGCAAAAGAAACGAGTCGGAATGTTATGAGCGATCGCTCCGCTCAGGATGACACCAAATTAAACGACCATAGGCGGCGTCCTCCGCTTCGCGCAGGACAAGCTCGGAAGCGGTGCCCTTGCAAACAGCAGCCGGGTGTTATACCAGCTTGCCGTACCTGGACGTGTAGTGCAGGGCAATCTCGCCGCAGGTGTGCTGCTCCACCGAGTACACCACGCAGGAGTCGAACGGCCGCGAGTAGAGGTGCAGACTGACGGCACGCTGAGCAAATTCGCGCGGATTGCGCACGTCGTGCACCGGATTCAGCGGATCCACGGCTACAGGACTGAGCGGCGTGATCTCCACGCGGTCTGTTTCCTCGATACTGCAGTGCTGCGTTACCAAGTCTTCCTCAAGCACGCGATAATTCTGCACTGCCAATCGACCGACCGGGGCCGCCATCCAGCAGTTCTGGTCCTTGTGGTTGTGGATGGAGGAACGCATGCCGATCTCCCAGCAAATGGCCATCAGCTCATACAGATCGGTCTTATCGATCAGATTGCGGGTGTAATGCCGGGAGTCCCAGAAGAGATATGGGGCTAGCGAATTGGCGTCCACGGGGTGCGCGTGGAGGAAGGCAAGCGGGGTTTCCACGCATTCGAAATCCGGCGCTTTCAGTTTTTGCAATTCTTTGACAAAGCTATCGATCGAGACCTTGGTGACTGTGCCTTGTACTGAAGCCTGGCTCATGACATTCCTTGGCGCATCAGAAATAAGCCCGTAAAGATGGCCTCGCGAATGATGTCACACGTAAGGTTTTGAAGTAAAGCGGCGAGCGGTGGGGCGAGGCAGACCGGGGTAACCAGGAAAACTTCCGCCGGGAACGGGGTTGTTAGGCATATCGGGGCGGTTTCTTTGCATCCACCATTGCAACGGTTGTCCGGAACGGGCATATAATGTGCCCAGATAAGGGGGTCCGCGGTTCGCTTCTTCCGGCGCAAGGGCGAACGGCAGCGGACAGCGAGAGTGCGGGTGAAGACGCGCTCGGGAATGAGGTTACCCATGAACGCACGCGCTGGTTCAGTATTCACGGCCTGGTTATTGAGTTTCTGCCTAGTGCTGCCAGTGGCTGCACAATCGGGCGCACAAAACCCGCAAAAGACACCGCCTGCCGCTTCCTCTGACCCTGGTACATCGGGGAACAGCACCGATAATGCTGGAAACCCTGACACCCAGCCGTCTTCGAACAATAACTCAGCGAGTTCCAGCAATCCGTCAGATTCGGGTTCGAGTTCACCCAACGTCCACAAGGGCGGAAAAGATGATGTCGATGCAATTGGCAACCGCAATGTAGGTGGACGCGGTCTCGGCGACTGGTACTCAACCGAGACCGAGATGAAGATGGGCAAGCAGTACGCCATGATGGTCGAGCAGACTGCCCGCCTCATTCCGGATCCGGTCATTAACGAATATGTGAACCGAATCGGACAGAACCTGGTTCGCAACTCGGACGCGAAGGTGCCGTTCACAATTAAGGTCATCGATTCCGACGAAATCAATGCATTCGCTTTGCCGGGCGGGTTTTTCTACGTCAACAGCGGATTGATTTTGGCAGCCGATGAGGAGGCGGAGCTTGCTGGCGTGATGGCCCACGAAATCGCCCATGTCGCAGCGCGCCACCAGATGCAACAGATGACCCGGCTGCAATACGCGAACATGGCGACGATTCCGCTGATTTTTGTCGGAAGCTGGGGCGTGTACCAGGCAGCCAGTCTGGCCATAAACCTGGCGCTTCCTATTACCTTCATGAAGTTCTCGCGCGGCTTCGAGATGGAAGCCGATTACCTCGGCGTGCAGTACATGTACAAGGCGGGTTACGATCCGCAGGCGTTCATCTCGTTCTTCGAGAAGATAGAAGCCAAGGACAAGAAGAAGCCCGGTACGCTGGCCAAGGCGTTCGCTTCGCATCCTCCGACGCCTGACCGCATTGAGCATACGCAGCAAGAGATCAAGCGAATCCTGCCTACGCAGCCGCAATATATTGTCAGCACTTCGGAGTTCGACTCGGTGAAGGCGCGATTGGCGTCTCTGCAGAACCGCAAGAAAGTGACGCTGACAGCCGATTCCAACAAACCAACACTGCGGCGTACCACGGCGGACAACAATCCCAATGCAAC
>DASRAA010000270.1:0-2030 GCA_035638375.1 Binatia bacterium
TCCGATACTTACAGACAGACAAGTCGGACCTTCTCGATTTCCGTGCGGCTGGCAGCAAGTGGCCAATCGTTCACGGCTGGCTTCAAGATCGGTTGCAAGATTAGCAGCGACGGAAAGCTCGGCGCGGTTTGTCGTCGCTCCAACCAACGCAATTTGGGCAGCTGGACGCCTGCTACGCGAGCTGGCGGCAGAGGGAAAAGCATAAGCAATTCGCTCGGCTAGCGCAGGAAGCGGTGGTACGCCATGCGCAGACAGTGCCGGCGCTCAGACCCCGCCAAGGCCACGCCGGATAGCAACTAGTGCGTCCAGGTGATTATGAGCAATGCGTAAAGCGCCGCTTGCATAATGGTTGTCGCGGCTTTCACGATCCAGAACCTCAATGATCGCGATCAAGCCCCATACCGCGTCAATCTCCCGGTCTAAGGCATCAACCGCATTGACCGTCGCAGAGCGGAGGTTCTCATTCTCACAAATGGAAACGATCTTCTCGGACATAAAAACCAGCCCGCCTGGTACCCCACCGAGCGCAGCCTACGTACATTGCGGCCAGCCAGAATGTGATCCACAACACGAATTTGCGCTTTCAGCGAGCGACTGTTAGCCGCGCCAAAGAAAAATAGGCAGTGCTAAAGCTCCGCCTCTTTCTGTAGTTGCGCTTGGTTCTCGATGCAATAATAACCGCCCAGCTGATTGACTAGCTGGCGGCGCTTCCAGTCACTGAGAGTGCGGTTGACCTGTTCACGCGAGACACCGGCCATTGCAGCAAGATCTGTCTGGCAGATTTTCTGGTGAATCACGATACGCCCAGCGCCGACATCCCGGCCGAATTCCTGCGCCAGTTCGAGCAGGGTGCACGCGATGCGGCCGCGTACCGGCAGAAAGGTCTCGGCCGCAATTGTCGTATCGGTCTCGCGCAGCCGTGCGACGAGTAGCGCCACCAACGATTCGTAGACCTCGGGGTGTATCTTGGCGAAGTGCTGGAAATCAGTGCGGCGGAGAAACCTCAAGATGGCGGGGCGGACCGCCACCACGTTGGCGGAACGTGGCAATCCGTCGATGATCGACATCTCACCAACGATTGCGCCCGGGCCGAGAAAGGCGAGAATGCGTTCCTTCCCGGTGCGCGATACCATCGTGACCTTGAGCAACCCATCCTCAACGCGATAGCAGCCGTCGCCGGTATCGCCGGCAAGAAACAGCATCTCGTCGGTCTTGAGCCGCACCGTCGTCGCACCGCCAAAAAGGCGCGCCAAAAGATGTTCAGG
Organism: Binatia bacterium; assembly: GCA_035638375.1. Lineage (GTDB taxonomy): Bacteria > Acidobacteriota > Terriglobia > Terriglobales > Acidobacteriaceae > DASRAA01. The sequence continues at coordinate 1,266 of DASRAA010000270.1, forward strand.
CAGACGCGACAGCAGGCCTTGATCTGCGAGGCCTATCGAAGGTTTCCGCTCGATCACGTCGAAACTGCGTGCCACGGAGGGGCTCATGGCTAGCCTCCATCAACTGCGCACGGCGTTGCTGCCAGACCGTGCCGAAGGCTTCGGCACTCCCGCCATCCGGAGTTCTACCCCATTTTGTCACTGATCGTGCTGTGACCCCCGTCACACTAAAAATAATTCAACGTACTGTGTCTGCGCGATCATAGAGGTGCCTCAAGACCCGGGTGCTGGTTGATGAGTGAGCCGGGCCCAGAATGCGGGCCAGCAATCAATAAGCATGCCCGCTCGTTTCGCCTCTTCTTTATTCATGCTCGCCACGCAGACCCTTCACGATGCAGGCCATCGCTAGGTCCTCCGCGACTTTGCGAAGCACAATCATGCTGAGGTGGCTATGCTCGGATGGGCCAAACCGTTGTTTGTTTGGGACATACAGAAGAAGGTACTTGGGGCTAAGCTTAAGCCCTTCGGGCCTGACCACCCTTTTCAAACCTTGTATTCAGGGTGGGCGCTGTAGTGCGGCAGTCCAGACCATCCGCAGCCACACTTTTTGAACCCCCGAGGCGGCGCGGCCATGAACCACGCTCGGAACCCTCGCACGCCCGTTCGCGTCTTTAGTGTGTGCCTGACCTGATTATGGACCAGCACCATGCCGAGTGGGATTTCACGGGGAACGCCGTAGATAATGTAATGCTTCTCGCTTAGCTGAACGGTCCCGTCTTTGGGTGC
>DASRAA010000271.1:0-13066 GCA_035638375.1 Binatia bacterium
GCCGAGGTGAGGCTCAAGAGCATTGTGCGTGACCTTCCCCCGATCTTCGAAAAATTTTACGGCAGTGAGGAAGCGCGCCGATGCAAGAACTGCGGCACCCTTCACCCCGGGAGGGCATAAGCGTGCAGGCCATTGACATACATGCCCACTTCTTTCCAGAATCCTGGCCCGACTTTGAAGCTCGCTTCAGCTCGCCCAACTGGCCCTGGATGAAGCCCCTTGGCGACGGAGAAGCGATGATCATGGTGGGAAACCGCGAGTTCCGTCGCATCACACAAGTGTGCTGGGATCCCACCCGCAGATTGGAGGACTTGGAGCGGCAGGGGATAGATCTGCAGGTCATCTCCGCAACTCCGGTGCTTTTTTCGTACGACCGGCCTGTGCAGCAGGCCCTGGAAGCTGCACGCTTTTTCAACGATGCAGCACTGGAAATGTGCAGCCGCGCAAACGGCCGCCTCAAGGCCCTCTGTCAAGTACCTTTGCAGGACATCGATGCGTCATGCGCTGAGGTGAGTAGATGCATGCAAACCGGGCACATTGGCGTGCAGATCGGAAACCATGTCGGCCCCAAGAACCTCGACGATCCCGCCATCGTTACTTTCTTGCACCACTGTGCTGACATCGGCGCTCCTGTGCTGGTGCATCCGTGGGACATCATGGGGCAGGACCGCATGCCAAAGTACATGATGCCCTGGACCGTCGGCATGCCAGCGGAGACACAGCTCGCAGTGTCGGCGCTAATCCTCAGCGGCGCCTTCGATCGGTTGCCAAAGAATCTCCGCATTGCTTTCGCTCATGGCGGCGGAAGCTTCGCCTATCTGCTCGGCCGAATGCAGAATGCCTGGGAACATCAACCCTTGGCCAGGGGAGGGGCCCAGTTCCCGCCCGTGCGGTACCTAGATCGCTTCTATGTCGATTCGGCCATCTTCGACCAGCGTTGCCTGAAGCTTCTTGTCGATGTCATGGGCGAGGACAAGGTCATGCTGGGCTCTGACTATCCCTATCCTTTGGGTGAGAAGCACATTGGCGAGCTGATACGAAAGAGTGAGTTCCCGACTGAAACCAAGCGAAAAATGCTCGCTGGCAATGCCGTCGAGTTCTTTGCGCTCCGCTCGATCCTCCAAGTGAAGGCCGATTCCACACGCAAGGAGCCAGCCATAATCGCCCCTTTCGAGAGAGCGCCGGAACACGATAATGCCGGCGCGCAGCATTCTTCAGGCTCACTGCTGAATTACAGCTCCTACCTGCGGATTTCTGATTTGCTGAAGTTGCAGAATCAGCTCTCCTCGCCGCCCACACACGACGAGCTGCTATTCATCATCATTCATCAGACTTATGAATTGTGGTTTAAGGAGCTGCTACACGATCTTGACGCGGTTGTCGAGAGCCTCGCACGCGTGGCTTCGCGCCATTGGCGCGATCAGGTTTATGAGGCAGCACGCCTCCTGCGCCGCTGTACCGAGATCATGCGGGTGCTAGTAACACAGTTCACGATTCTCGAAACTATGCTGCCAACCCACTTCATGGCCTTCCGGGGAAAGCTAGAGCCAGCCAGCGGATTCCAGTCGGAGCAGTTCCGCGAAATCGAATTTCTTTGCGGTTTGAAAGACGAAAAGCTCCTTCATCAGCAGGCGACTGATCCGGAAGCGTACGGCCGCTTGGAGCGAAGACTCCATTCGCCTTCGCTGCACGATGTCTTTTTCGACGCGCTCGCCACCATCGGCAAGATGCCCGAAGCAGCGGGCAGTCCTACTGAACAGGAACGCTTCCGGCAACGTGCCGAGGCGGTTCGCAACGTCTACGAAGACGAGCACCACTTCCGCGACTGGATTGACCTTTGCGAACGGCTGACCGAGTTCGACGAGTTGATGGTAGCTTGGCGGCTGCGCCACATCCAGGTAGTGGAGCGCATCATCGGTGCACGGCGCGGCACGGGCGGCACCGAAGGCACGTCATACCTGCGCACCACGCTGGGCAAGCGGCTCTTTCCAGAGCTCTGGGAAGCGCGCACCATGCTTCACCAGCCAGAGACAAATCCCACCGTGGCATGAATCCTGAGCGCGACAACATCACCCTGATCGGTTCAGGACTAACCGGTCCGTTGCTCGCTATTTCGCTGGTACAGCGCGGATTCACGGTTCAGCTTTACGAGCGCCGGCCCGACATGCGCAGCGTGCGAATCAGCGCAGGTCGTTCTATCAACCTGGCGCTGTCCGCTCGTGGCATTCACGCGCTCCGTGAGGCAGGCCTGTGGAGCGAAATTGCCGAGATCCTTATCCCCATGCGGGGCCGCATGATGCACTCTGTTGGCGGCGAGCTTACGTTCATGCCCTACGGTAAGGATGAAACCGAGTACATCAATTCGGTGTCACGTGCCGAGCTGAATATTGCGCTCATGAATGCGGCGGAAAAAGCCGGGGCTACCATTCACTTCAATGAGCGCTGCACCGGGTTCGATCTCCGCAGCGGCGCGGTTCGCCTACGGAATGAGGACACGGGAGCTGCGTCGGTGGTCCACTCAAATGTCGTGATTGGAACCGACGGTGCAACTTCTACGGTTCGCACTGAAATGCTGAAACTACAGCGCTTTAACTTCTCCCAGCAGTATCTTGACTACGGCTACAAAGAGCTGACGATCCCAGCCGGGCCTGACGGTCGACACGTGTTCGAAACACACGCGCTTCACATCTGGCCGCGCGGCACGTTCATGCTGATCGCGTTGCCGAACATCGACGGCACCTTCGGATGCATTCTGTTCCTCCCTTTCGAAGGTAGTGATATCAGTTTTGAAGCGCTCGATACCGAAGCGAAGGTGCTGTCGTTCTTCGAATCGCAATTTGCCGACGCCCTTCAGCTCATGCCGAACCTGGTCGAAAGCTATTTCCAGAACCCGACCGGTGCGATGGTGACAGTCAAATGCTCGCCCTGGCACGTCCACGGCAAAGCACTGCTGCTGGGCGACGCAGCGCACGCTATTGTGCCATTCTTTGGGCAAGGCATGAACTGTGCATTTGAGGATTGCACCATTTTCCTTGAGCTGCTGGGGCGGTATGGCACGGAGTGGCCCGCGCTTTTCTCGGCATTCGAGAACTCGCGGAAAGCCGACACCGACGCGATCGCCGACCTCGCTATTGAGAACTTCGTCGAGATGCGCGACCGCGTGGCTGATCCACGATTCCTGTTCAGAAAGAGAGTTGAGCTGGAGCTGGAAAAGAAATATCCCGGTCGTTTTGTGCCAAAGTACGCGATGGTAACTTTTCACCGGACGCCGTACTCTGTCGCGGCCCAGCGGGGGGCGGTTCAGGACGACATGCTGGGCGAGCTCTGCGACTCGGTGCAGCGGCTGGAGGACATCGATTGGGCGAAGGCCGAAGCGCTGGTGCAGCAGAAGCTAACTCCACTGCCTGGAGTCTAGATGGGAGCAGTTACTTTCGACACTTCCGCCAGCTTTGCCGCCGAGATGGACGCGCGCGATCCATTGGCTACGTTCCGGCAGCAATTCCATATTCCACCTGGGCCGGATGGCAGCCCCTCGATCTACCTCTGTGGACATTCGCTCGGGCTTCAGCCGAAGCGTGCCCCCGCGTACATCGAGCAAGAACTTGAGCACTGGGCGGAGATGGGGGTGGAAGCCCATTTCCGGGGTCATGATCCCTGGATACCTTACCATCGCTTGCTGACCGACAACATGGCTGGAATCGTTGGCGCCGGGCCGCTCGAAGTGGTGGTGATGAATTCACTCACGGTGAACCTTCACCTGATGATGGTGTCGTTCTACCGTCCCACTCCGCAGCGCCATAAGATCTTAGTCGAGGCTGGAGCTTTTCCTTCCGACCAATACGCCTTCGCATCGCAGATTCGATTTCATGGATTCGATCCTGCGACCTCGCTGATTGAGCTTACGCCTCGTCTTGGAGAGACCAACGTACGAGCGGAAGACATCGATTCGCTCCTTGAACACAAGGGTTCTGAGATTGCGCTGGTGCTGCTGGGCGGAGTGAACTACGCCACCGGCCAGCTGTTCGACATGGAAGCCATCACGCGAGCCGGACACACGCAGGGTTGCGTTGTAGGATTTGATCTCGCTCATGCAGCTGGTAATGTGCCCCTTCGCCTGCACGACTGGGACGTCGACTTCGCCATCTGGTGCAACTATAAATATCTCAACGGCGGTCCGGGATGCGTGGGCGGATGTTTCGTCCACCAGAGGTACGCACACGCCTTCGATCTGCCGCGCTTTACCGGTTGGTGGGGACATGACCAGGAGAGCCGATTTCTCATGGGGCCACACTTCCATCCCATGCCCGGAGCCGAAGGATGGCAGTTGAGCAATCCGTCGATTATGTCGATGGCGCCGTTGCGAGCTTCGCTGGAGATCTTCGCCGCCGCGGGTATGCAACAGCTTCGTAAGAAGAGCGAATCGTTGACCGGCTATCTGGAGTTTTTGCTCGATCAGCATGCGGCGGGGGGCTTTACGGTTCTCACCCCGCGCGAACCGGACCGGCGAGGAGCGCAGCTCTCCATTCGCCTACGGAAGGGCGGACGTCCCATCTGCGACCGGTTGGTTGAGCAGGGAACTCTGTGCGACTGGCGCGAGCCGGACATACTGCGCGTAGCGCCCGTGCCGCTCTATAACACCTACCTTGACGTTCATCGCTTCATAGATCGCTTCCTCGCGGCCCTGTCGTGAGCCCGCATAGCTCACTCGAGCGCAAGTTGACTTACCAGATCAATCACGGTTAAGCCGGCAGGCGACTCAGGATCAATCAAATCCATATGGCCTGCATCCGGTATCTCGAGCAGACTCGGCTGTTCAGGGTCGCTTCGCCGCGCCTGCATAAACTTCCGCGTGATGTCGATGGGGACGTCTTCGTCTTTCGTCCCGTGCAGGATGATACGGCGCGTCGAAGAAGCGTGCTTACTGGCGCAAGCTTCGTCGTAGCGGCTAGGCATCGCTCCGGGAGCACCTCCGAGAAATTCCACGACTGCTCCGTTGCTCAGATTCAACTTGTGGGCAAGCCGCAGGTGGGCTACGGGAGCAAGTGCGACCACTGATTTCAGAGAGACTGGTTCGCTGGCCAGGCGAAGAGCCAGATGTCCTCCGGCAGAATGGCCGACTACGACCGGTACACGACCAACATGCTCGCTCGCAGCTTTGACTCCCGCCATAACGTCTTCAAACGTACCCGGCCAACCGCCACCTGTCTGTCCTACGCGCCGATATTCGAGATTGGTCGTGATGATGCCCCTAGCTGCTAAAGCCGCACAGAATGGGTCGGCGTGACTGAGATCGTATTTCGCCCGCCAGAATCCGCCATGGATGAAAACAGCAAAGCCAGCCATAGCCTGTCCGGGATGTAACACTTCGAAAAACTGGCTTGCGTAATAACCATAGCTGATGCGTTCCGGATTCATTTCGTATGTGTTCCGAGTGTCCTAGGCGGAACGTTCTGATTCAGCCGGAAGAGATTGTGTGGATCGTAGTGTGTTTTAACAGCAACCATGCGCTCCCATCTTTCGCTGTAGGCCTCGTGAACGCGATCCTGCTCGTCGCCGCTCATGAAATTTACGTACACACCGGGCTTCATCGCAGGCCGAAGCTTGTTGAACAATCCGCGAACCCATGAAATGTGGACATCATCGGCGGAAGCTTCAGACCAGCTCGCCAGGAGATTCATGATGAAAGGAGCGCTGCGATCGCCAAAAGCCGTGTCGCTGGCGGCCACTTGCGACGTAGCGCCTGCGAGATAAGCGAGCTCAATCTGGGTTTCCGCCGAGGGCAGCGAAACAACCGCTTCCAGCAGGCGACCTATCGTGACATCGTTGAGATAGGTAAAGTAGCCCGATTTTGTGTAGTAACGGAGGCCGTGGGGGAAGCAAGAGTCCGCCATTGTTTGCAGATGAATGAAGGAAATAACGCGGCTGCTCACAGAATCCGGGCGACACATTGAAAGGGCAGGCTGTAGATATTTTTGCCCCGCTTCAGCCGAGCCGGTCCACACCAAGGAACTGCTCGCTACTGGACGTCCGCGAAGATCACCAGGCACTTCGTTCTCGTATGATGCAAGGCGTAGATCAATATTCCACTTTAGATCGACGGGCGCATCCGCCATGAAATCTCTCCAGAATTCAAGGAGCCGGCTAATGCCTGCCTCCGAAGAGAGTCCATGCGCGAGCGTCACTGACGTAAGGGGATGAAGTTTCACTTCGAACTCGGTAACAACACCGAAGTTGCCACCGCCTCCGCGAAGGGCCCAAAACAAGTCTGCGTTCTCGTCTGAGTTGCAACGCACGATGGAGCCATCCGCAGTGACAAGGGTGAAGCCTTCGACGTTGTCGCAGGACAACCCGAAACGTCGAGTGAGCCATCCTGTGCCTCCTCCCAGTACCAATCCAGAAGCCCCAGTGTGCGAGACGACGCCGGAGGGAAAGACCAGGCCCGCTTGCTGCGTAGCGTTGTCAATCGATCCGAGCAGGCAGCCGCCAGCGAAATTGGCGCGGCGTGCGTTGGAATCCACAGTGACTTGGCGCATCCTCGAGAGATCGATTACGAGACCGTCATCGCAAGTACTGAAACCAGCGAGACTATGACCGCCGCACCGCACGGCTGTGAGAACTCCGGTTCCCGAGGCGATCCGGATCGCGCTTTGCACGTCGCCAATGTCCGCACAGCGTGCGATGAGTCCTGGCTTCTTGGCAACCATGCCGTTCCAAATGGCACGCGCATCTTCGTAACTATGATGCTCGGGCCGCAGCAGATCGCCTTTGAATCGCCCTCGGAGCGCGGAATACGCCTCCTCGATTACTTCAGGCATTGCCTGCGCTCCCTGAGGTTTCTTGGTGCCGAATGCGCAGATACAGCAGGGAAATCAAAACGAGAAAAACAGAGAAAGCAGGCACGGACCATTGCAATCCCTCGACGAAGAAGGTTGTGACAGCGATCGCGATGATGAATAGAATGGCGGCCAAAGTAAACAAGGGATGAGCTTGTAAACGCATTGGCAAGCGCAGCAACTGCTCGCGTGTAAGTGCCTTACGAAATCGAAGATGTGTGTTGAGAATTACCAGCCAGACAAACAACATCCCCGCGACTGCGGCTCCATACAACATGAGGAAAGCGTTCTTCGGGGCAAAGATGGCCAACAGGATGGCTGCGATAATCCCAGCGGTTGAGGCCAGGAGTGCGCGATGTGGAACACCGTTGCGACTAACCTTACCCATCCAGCGCGGGGCGTAACCTCCCTCACCTAGAGAGAAAAGCATTCGGGTTGACAGATACAGATTCGTATTAGCACTGGAAAGGGCCGCAGTTAGCACAACGAAATTCATAACGGCCGCAGCGAAGGGAAGCTGTACTGCAACGAATGCGGTGACGAACGGACTGCTGGAAACTGTGGACGAATGGCTGGCCTGGTTCCACGGCACCATGGCGACCATGATCGCAATCGCCGCCACATAGAACAGTATGAGCCGCCAGACAATGTTGCTCATCGCACGGGGAATGGTAACTTCCGGATGTTCTGCCTCTCCTGCTGTCACAGCGATGATCTCCACCCCCATATAACTGGTCAGGGTAATGGTGAGCGACAGCCAGACCCCTTTCCATCCCGCCGGCAGGAATCCGCCGTGCTGAGTCAGGTTCGCCCAGCCGGTTGCGCCACGGGAACCATTGCCAAAAATCAAGTAGATTCCCGCCAAAAGGAACGTGAGGATGGCAGCCACCTTAATCATGGCAAACCAATATTCAAACTCTCCCAGACGGTTGACCTTCATGGCGTTGAGCGCCACCAGAGCGGCTGAGACGGACACGACCCATATCCACCGCGGAACATTCGGAAACCAAAATGACATGTATATGCCAGCCGCGGTTACTTCTGCGCCGATTGCGATAATCTGGGCCGCACCGTAAGTAGCGCGCACTGAAAATCCGGCCCAGTGATTGAGGTAGGTTTCAGCGTAAACACCGAATGCCCCGGCCACCGGATGGATAACCGCCATCTCCGCCAGAGCATAGGACATGATCAGGGCGATTCCGGCTCCCAACAGATAAGAAACAATCACCGCGGGCCCGGCAAGATGGATGCTCACACTGCTGCCGAGAAATAGTCCGACTCCGATGGCACCGCCGATGGCCATCATGGTGAGCTGTCTTTGGCTGAGGCGGCGGTGAAGGCCCTCGATCGGGGGCGATGAGTTCACCTCGGCTGCAACCCCGGTGCTTTGCTGACCAGTCATGACTCGCAACGGCCGGGGCAAACACCACATCCTTCGCCCGCGCCCCTACAGCTTCTGCTCCGGCGGCTTCTCCCTCCTGCCATCATCCGTCCTCAGCGCCCGAATCACGTCCTCCACCTGCGCTTCAAACTTCTGCGTATCTTGCTCCCACCCCGTAAAGTCCGCTCGCCAGCCGCGACAGCACTGGCTTGGCTTTGCCGCTCGTCCACTTCCCGCTCAGCAGATACCCGTCCAGGTTCAGCGGAATCACCGCCAGCACTTTTCGCTCGCGCTCTTTCATCAATTCGCGTTCTTTGGCAAACGCGCGATCAATCTCATCGTCCACCCACCAGCTCGTCAGCGAGTGCCACGAGCAACACAGCAGCACCTTGTCCCACAGCCGAATCCCGCGGTCTACCTGTTCGTAAATGTCATCGCCCGGCAGCATCTGCTTCTCATCCAGCCAGCACCGCACGCCCCGTCCCTGCAGCGCATCATGCAGCCGCCGCGCGAAGAGCTTGTCCGCGTGGGCGTAGCTGATGAAGCACGAGTAATACTCAATCGGACACTATCGACCCGATGTAGGTAATAAACTCCTCCGGCACCCCACATCCGCGCAGAAAAACCTCGGGTATCTTGCCCTTCGACTGAACAACGGTTTCCAATCCGAGAGTCGACGGACCCCAGTGCGAGCAGCTATCTAGGCCCTCGACCTCGCTTAGGTCGAGTTTTCCGAACGTTACGGCGTCAATGGTAGCGTCCGTGAGGTTTGCTCCTCGAATGATGCACCCCGTGAGGTCAGTTTCTATCAATATCGCATCTTTGAGATCCGTACCCGCGAGATCGGCACTTCGCAAGTTCGCACGGAAGAGGCTTGCGTACCGAAGATTCGCACGCCAGAAAAACGCTCCCGAGAGGTTTGCTCCATCCAGTTTCGCCTCGGACAGATTTGCATCACGAAGGTCGGCCAACCACAGGTTTGCCCCATTCAACTGCGCACCCTTAAGGTTCGCCCTCGAAAGTTTGGCACTGCGAAGGTCTGCATTTCTAAGATCCGCATCTGTAAGATCAGCCCCCGCCAAGTCTGCAACCATAAGATTGGCGCCTGATAGTTGAGCGCCCGCGAGAGATGCATGAGTCAGATCAGCCGCACGGACCTTCCGGCTCGGGTCGACCCGAACGTCATTGATGCTGTCACCCCGTTCTAACAAGCCGACGAGGTTAGCGGAGCGAACCTGATACACCAAGCTTTCCTCCCAGTCCGACAAGTCGCGTGGCACTTCTCCAAGGAAGACGTCATGACGCTCTTTTCTCCACCTGTTCCATTCCCGGACCCCTCGCTTGAGAATCGCAAGATGTTTAGGACTTGCCATCGCCGCGTGACCTCGCTCGCTTCCAGCCGCTACGGATGATTTTCGGAAGCCTTTGCCGCCCGCTCTCCTCAGTGCAATCCCTGGGCGATGTAGAGAGTCGAGAGTGTCTGCCGGTAGCTGTAGGCGTATGTCGTGCCGTCAGGCGTGACCCTAATACTCCAGATAACATAAACACCCGAGTCGCTGGGCACGAACTGTCGCACCAGTTGCTGCTTCCCGCTGGTGATCTCCACGCGTAAGATTCTCGCCGGCAGTTCATCGGAAACAGTGGTCAACAGGTAACCGCCATCGCTGCTCCAGGACAATGGGATCATGCCTTGGGTGTTGGGAACGGTGCGCAAATGCTCACCTTGCAGCGGATAAACTGTAATGTTGCCCGATAAGTCTTGAGCGGCAAGCTCATTACCATCGGGAGACAGCACCAGCGAGTCGACGCCCTCAGGGGTGATCGGAGTTGCCTTTCCGCCAGTCACCTCCACCCAATAGGTACGCAACGCATGCCCAGCTTCAGTTCCATTGAGCAGCAGCCGTTTTCCGTCGGGAAAAAAACTCGCACCCCACACAAGTTCCAGGTTGGAAATCTCAACATTCCTCGGCTGCCCAGGACCCGTTGGTAACAAGGTGACGTGCGGCGACCTCTCCGCGTTGTGCGCCGCCACCCACTTACCGTCTGCTGAGAACCCGAGTCCGTGTCCGTGTCCCAACCGTTTCGGTGCAGAACCATCAAAACTCCGCATGGCAACGATATACTCGTTACCTGCGGGCTCGCTTTCTTCGGAGAACGCAACCCACTTGCCGTCCGGCGAAATGGCTTGGGAGATCGTCCAGCCGAACCAGGTAAGATCGCGCTCGACGCTGCCCTCGTGTCCACCTTTCATTCCAACGCGCTCATCATCGAAGCTCAACAGAACCCGGCCATCAGGCGCAATATCATGCAGAGTAAGCCCGCCTGGTATGCGCAGCACGGCGCGCAGCTTGCCCCCTGGGTTTACAGCATAGAGCGCCCGGTCGGCCCCCGCCGAAGTCGCGGTGAACCAAACCTCTTCGCCCCGGGAAGACCACGCCAAGCCCTCTTCGCCTTCCCATTCCGGCGTCAGCTTCTTCTCATTGCCGGCAAGGTCGACGATCGCCACAAAACCACGGTCATCCGGCCAGGCCGGGTGCAGCAGGAAGGCGATGCGATCGCCCTTTGGCGACACTCGTATGTGGCTGATCCAGCCGACGGTTTCATACAGTACCTTGCCAATCGGGTACTCAATTCGTTGGCGGCCGTTAACGTAGTGCACCACCGCAGGGTTGCCATCCGGCCCCCAGTCCGCAGCACGTACTTGCTCCAGGATCTCCCTGGGGGTGCCACCAGCAACCGGCACGGTCGCCAAAGTCGCATCGCGTATCGCCAGATGATTGGTAACGATGCCGCCTACGGCCAAAGCTATCTCTGATGGGCCTGAGATTCCGAGGAGCGACGCCGATTCATATTCCAATGGTTGCGACTGTGGCGAGTCGATGGAAGTGGAGAACAGCCTTAGCGGCTTGGTTTGCCAGCTCGCAGCGTAAATCACGTTTCGGGAATCCCGCATAAACCGCGCCGACGTAATCATTCCCCGCTCGAATGTCAGCCGATGGAAAGTCGGCAACGAGGTCTGTCGGGTTGCACGCCAGGCCAATAAAGCCCCTGCCACGATCGCTCCGAGGGCGAGAACTCCCAGAATAGGTTTCCACAGCTTGAGCGATGGGCTCTCGCCAGCGGCTTTAATCGTCACGCTGCTCTGTGAAATATGCGAGACGTTTTCCAGCGCAAAGGCTACATCGTGCGCGGAGCGGAAGCGCTCCTCGGGGTTCTTCTCCAAGCAGTGGCGTACGATGCGCTCCAGGGCGGGAGGAATGTCCCGGCGAGTTTCGGTAAGATCCGGCGGGTCTTCCTTCAGAATGGCGATCATCGTGTCTGCGGCTGTAGCAGCCTTGAAGGCTCGCTCTCCAGAGAGCATCTCATACAAAATGGCGCCGACGGCGAAGATGTCGGATCGCGCATCGGCTTCCAGACCGCGGACCTGTTCCGGGGCCATATAGCCGACAGTGCCGAGCACCATCCCGGGAGTGGTGCCCACCGCTGCGGTTGGCACACTGGTTTGTCCCTGGGCAGCCGCCGCCTCGTTGCGCATGAGCTTCGCCAGGCCGAAATCGAGAATCTTGATGCGCCCTTCCCGCGTGATAAAGATGTTCTCGGGCTTTAGATCACGGTGGACGATTCCTTTATCATGGGCGGCAGCGAGCGCACCCGTGATCTGAATTCCGTACTCAACGGACCGGCGGCGCGACACGGCACCGTTGCGCAGGCGGTCGCGCAAGGTTTCGCCTTCGAGTAACTCGGAAACCACGTAAGGAAAACCGTCTTGCGCGCCGACATCGTAAACCGCAACGATACCGGGATCGTTCAGGGCTGCCGCCGCCATGGCTTCCTGTTCGAATCGCCGCAGCCGATCCTGATCAGTCGAGAATGTGCCGGGCAAAACCTTGACGGCAACCTGTCGATTCAGCCGCGAATCCCGCGCGCGGTACACCTCTCCCATTCCACCGGCGCCGATACCGGCTACTATTTCGTAGGGGCCAAGCTTCGTACCTGGGGAGAGCGGCATGTAGATGGCGGGGATTATACCCCAGGGGCCGCAGACTCAGGCACGGGAGTAATTGGCCAGAAGGGAGCCTCTGGCAGATTCGCACAGTCGCAATGACGAACCAGAAACGCCGAAGCATCTACAGATTGGGCGAGCACTCAGTTGTGTCCGGATGCTCGGCAACGCCACCCCTCAGTTGGTGAAATAATCGGCGGATCGCTTATGATAACGTCTCAGCTCGCGAGCCATTTCCCGACTATGCTGAATATGCTTTGGAGTTGAGGGAAAGCACATAAGTTCTAGAGGGAAGCTTGAGAACACTCGACATTGTCGTTGGCTGGCTACTGATCGCCTTCGGTGCCGTTCACATATCGCTCACCCGGAGGGTGCACCCAGACATCGACAGCAACGCTATTTGGTTCGCAAGTGGCGGTTTGCTGATTATTGCAATCGGGACGCTCAACCTACTCCGGGTGGCGTATAGCTCTGTGGCAAAGGGTACCTACTTCGTTTCGGTGATCGCGAATATCGTGCTACTGGTCTTGATGCTATTTATTGCAACCCGTGTTCCGATGCGGAGCAATCCGCAGGTCTTGGTTGGTTTGATTCTCGCGGCACTACTCACCGCATTCTCAGTGCTTCGCCGCGCTAGCCACATTCAAGCTCGTCAGATGCAAAGTGCAAAATAGAGCTTGTCAGCACGGCGGCACATGATTGGTGAAAAATCGCCCATAGAACAAGTAATAGGGGCATCCCGAGATTCAGGCCGGAATGCCCCGGTTTAATCGGCTAACCCCTAAGCAAACTCACCCGCTCCCCTGCACCGCCTGTAGGTCTGCCATCACAAGGTTTGCATATCGCCGC
>DASRAA010000272.1:0-4358 GCA_035638375.1 Binatia bacterium
ATCCTTATCTTGATGTCTGCATTGCAGCCATTCATCCTTGGTAAGAGCCTTATGCGTAAACGCGCACGTACGGATCTGCGCGGGGGGCGACCAGCGATGGTCGTCCCTACCGCGACACCCAATCCACATGAGCGAGAAGTCGGCAAACCACCGACTGAAAGCGGACGCCACGCCGTGCGTCACAAGAAAGTAGCGCGTTCGCTCGGCCTGCGCGTTTGGGTCGTGGGCGTTCGCGAGCGGATGGTCGGAGCGGCGTGCGCGCGGGCGGGAGCGGGGCTTTACTCTCCACCCGGCGCAGTGGAAGTACTCCATCGCAGGAGGGTGCTGCGCTGACGGTCATCTTTTCCCGATTGACGAAGACGTCGTCGAAAGCATCGACCAGCGCATAAGGTCGAGGCGTACTTGTGCAGTCTGCGACCGAACGAGCCAAGTCAATTTTTTTTGAGCAAAGAAAGGCGGCGACGCGTCCGACACGGTATAGGACTCGTAGACCGGGGACTCACTGGTCAGCTCGAAGATGAACTGATGGTTTGGCTGGTCCCCACTGAAGATGCCCGCGAGTCTTGCACTGCCTTGCCGAACGGCGGCTGGAATTAGATTTCCCTCTGCGTCGGGAACCTGGTTCTGAATGATCTCGGTGAGACATTGTTTGCAGTGACAGGGCGGCGCTTCTGCTGCTGTTCGTAGACATTCACAACGCCTGGGATGCGGTCACGTATGACATTTCGGTGAATCACCTTTGGAGACGAGCAACCCTGGCGAAGATTCATAATGTCCCCCTCGACAACGAAAGTGTTAGCATGGCGGGCTGTCGCTGGCGTGATCCAACGAACTCGACCTGGAAGGACCTACATGCAACTCCCTGCCAGATGTAATGGAATTCGATTGCTCTTGTTCTATCTTCTGGCTTTCATTGTTTTAGGAGCGACGGCTCCCGTATCGCGGGCGCAATCGCCGGCACCAGCGGCGCCACCAACTACGGAGCAGCGGGCCGATGCGCTGCTCAAGCAGATGACGCTGGAAGAGAAGATCGGGCAGCTCAACCAAGCTGGGGGTACTTTTGCGCCAGGTGCTCCCAGTGATGAAGAGTTGGTGCGAAAAGGGCTGGCCGGCTCGGTGCTCTGGGTCTCGGAACCGGCTGCGATTAATCGCATGCAGAAGATCGCCCTCGAACAGTCGCGGCTGCATATTCCGCTATTGATCGGGTTGGATGTCATTCATGGCTATCACACGATCTTCCCTCCGCCGCTGGCGATGGCGGCGACCTGGGACCCGACGCTGGTGGAACGTGTGCAAACGATCGCCGCGCGTGAGGCACGGGCTGCGGGGATCAACTGGACGTTTGCTCCCATGGTCGACATTGCGCGTGACGCGCGATGGGGACGGATGGTTGAAGGCGCTGGAGAAGATCCGTTTCTGGGCGCGGCGATGGCGAAGGCGCAGGTGCGCGGATTCCAGGGAGTGGAACTGGGTGCTTCCAACCACGTCCTGGCTTGCGTGAAGCACTTCGCGGGTTATGGCGCGGCAGACGGCGGGCGTGACTATGACTCGTCGTATCTGCCGGACGACTTGCTTTGGAATGTGTACTTCCCTCCCTTTAAGGCAGCGATTGATGCGGGCGTCGGTAGTCTGATGAGCGCGTACATGGACTTGAATGACGTGCCGGCAACCGGTAACTACTTTCTGCTGCACGATGTACTGCGGGAGACATGGAAGTTCAACGGATTCGTGGTGAGTGATGCGATGGCGGTCGGGAACCTGGAGATGCACGGTTATGCCCGGGACCGCGAAGATGCGGCGTATAAGGCTTTCCATGCGGGCGTCAATATGGACATGGCGAGCTACAGCTATCTCAACGAGTTGCCGAGGCTGGTGAAGGTGGGGCGCATAACCGAAACGCAGATCGACGCACTGGTCCTGCCGCTGCTGGTGGCGAAGTTCAAACTGGGACTGTTCGAGAACGCGTATATCGACGAATCGAAGATGCTTGCGGTGTTCAACGATCCCGCCAGCTCGAAATGTGCTCGCGAGGCAGCACAGAGCAGCATGGTGCTGCTCAAGAATGATGGGCAACTCCTGCCACTGGACAAGTCCGGCAAGACGTACTCTTCGATTGCGGTAATTGGCCCTGTGGCCGACTCGGGTACCGCCCAGGTGGGCTTCTGGGGAGGAATGATCACGGCTGGAAAAGATGTAGTGACAGTCGTCCAAGGAGTCCGACAGAAGGTTGGCTCGAATATTCGCATCGAGTATGCGAAGGGTCCGGTGATAAGACGGGAGATGCAGTCCAAGTTCGATGCATTCCCCGGAAACAAGCTACACGAGGAACCTGTCCAGAGTCCGGCGAATGCGAAAGCTGCCTTTGAGCAGGCGGTAGCCACCGCGAAGCGTTGCGATGCTGTGGTGATGGTTCTGGGCGAAGAGGCGCTGATGGCGGGAGAGGCAGCGTCGAATTCGGCGCTCCGACTGGCAGGGCTACAGCAGCAGTTGCTGGAAGCAGTGGCGGCACTGGGGAAGCCGGTAGTGCTGGTTCTGATCAATGGGCGTCCGCTGAATATCTCATGGGCGGCGGAACACATAGCGGCGATTCTGGAGGCATGGGAGCCTGGTAATCAGGGTGGAAATGCGGTAGCCGATGTGCTGTTCGGCGACGCGAATCCGGGAGGCAAGTTGACCGTGACGTGGCCGCGCAACGGCGGACAGGAACCGCTGTACTACGCGCACAACCTGACCTTTGAGCCGGAAACCGATCCAAACACCAAATCCAAGTATCAGGACCAGCCGATCTCTCCGCTGTATCCGTTTGGGTACGGGCTGAGCTACACCAAGTTCGCCGTCAGCAATCTGCAACTGAATAAGGCGAAAGCGAAGATCGGCGAAAGCGTGGGAGTATCGGTCGATGTGCAGAATATGGGCACAATCGCCGGCGACGAAGTAGTGCAGGTATACATTCATCAGCAGTCGGGCAGCGCATCGCGTCCTGTAAGGCAGTTGAAAGGATTCGAAAGGGTGTCGCTCGGACCGGGTGAATCTAAAACCGTACACTTCACCCTGGGGAAGGACGAACTGACATATTGGAGTCCGTCTGAATGGAAGTGGATAATAGAGCCCGCAGTATTCGATGTGTGGGTGGGTGAGGACTCGACGGCGTCGCTACACGGGAGTTTTGAGGTCACTCAATAATGAGACCCTACATGTCGGCAGCTATATAGTCGCAGAGTGTTTCTTTCTACCTATTCAGGACGTCGTCGCGCATGTGCCGGTGGCGAAAGTAGTTCCTGCTCGGGACATTGTTACAGGCGTGTATTCGCCGTGGAGTCCCAACTTCGCAAAAACGAGGACTCTCAAGGCACCCGTGAGGGGCGTATCCACGTTGCCGCCATTCTTTTGGCGTAGCAGACGCCAGTTTGCGAGCGATCCAGGAACAATTCACTTGGTCGTATTGTCGCCTACCCTTCCTTATGCCCATCTCAACTAGGGACGCCTCACTGCGCATGTCCCAGTATCAGACCATCTCATTCACCGGACTTCAGTCTGTACTTCTGCGTCAACGGGGGACGATACCGTTCATCCGCAGGTACTCTACAAGCTGCCCGTAGTGGTCTGTGATGTGCCAAACGGCAACGACTGAAATCCCCAGCTTCGTGTTCGGTCCCGCGTAGCGGCCTTCGACACGATCGAGCGCATTTTTCGCCGTGCGCCCACTACTAGTGCATGTCAATGGCACGAATGTGGTTAAGGTACGAGCGCCTTCGCGTATATTCCTATCCGACAGCTACGGCACTATGCCTTGTTCTTGCTCAAATATTCGATCAGAGCGGTGCGCAGGATGTCCTGATTGGTCCGTCGCGTCTTGGCGCTGAAGGTCTTGAGCCGCACAAATAGCTCCGGCTCCAGCTTCACAGTCTGTGCGACCGGCTTCTCTTCTGCTGGTTTGCTTTTGGGAGTCATGCACTCACCATTCTAGCGACTGTACTTTTCGCTACGCCCATCTGCTTCGCAATCTTACTGAGACTGAGGCCAGAACGCCGCAAGTCGGCAATCTTGTCACGATTGCAGATCACTCGGGGTCTGGCGCCGATCCTGCCTTTCGATCTGGCACGTTCCAAACCAGCGGTTGTTCGTTCCGACAGCCGAACCCGTTCCTGCTTCGCGATTGTTGCCAATATCGAAACCACTGCGTCCTTGAACAGGCCGCAGGAGTCCAGGTACTGCTCCGTGGACGACCGATAGCCGACACCGTATGCAGTCAGGCGTTGCAGGTGCTGCAAGGTTTCGTATACGCCTTCTCGGGAGAATCGATCCAATGACCAGAACAATACCATGTCAAACTCGCGACGTGACGCAGCGGCAAACAT
>DASRAA010000273.1:0-3516 GCA_035638375.1 Binatia bacterium
AAAGGGCTGAGCCCTACAGCCACTCAAGCACAGCCGTATCAACCCAGTAGGCGGCCAGCCGTGCTAAGGACATCCCGACCAATAAGTGCTACGATTATGGTGGCTGCTGTCGCGGCGTGATCTTGTAGTTCCATTCAGGATGGAATCGATCGCCGGTGATGTTTAGCGCCTTCATCTCGGCATTGCTGACTTTGATGCCCTTTTGGTAGGTGCGCGTGTCGAGCGCGCAGTCGACCTTCAGTCCGGTCTTGGTCGTTGTCGCGCCGATCAATTCGACGACGGCGAGGCGATCGGTCAGCGGCCGGCCGCGCCAGTTCTGGGTGATGTGACAGAACAGCCGGTGCTCGATCTTGTTCCACTGTGTGCTGCAGAAACATGAGAGGAAAGGAGTGATGACCTAGAATCACATGGTAGCTGACTGAAAGATGATGGTAGGCCCATCGGCACCGACTTTCAGGAGTGGGTGTCAAACCACCTCAAGCGGCTGTGGTTAAGAGCCATGGTAGTGAGCATTGGGGGAAAAGTGCAGGGAATACTTGCGCGGGTACGTGTCAGAGAGACGAGCGAAAGCAAACCTTCCGATGACGCGCCGTTAGGATCAGGTGTCGTCAAAACCAAAGGTGAGTGGAACCTCTGGGAAGAGCCTGCCGGAGACCTGAGTACTGGGTAGGCGGCGACCGGCGTAAAGGGGGCGTGAAGCTGACACAGGCTTTCAATCGGAACTGCAGGAACCAGTCGCTTCAATGCAAAGGGAGAAGCACAAGTGGTTGAAGCCACGAGGCGAGAGTACCGATGTGGAGCACTGGGGCGGATCGATCCGTACGAGCGATGAAGGTTCTGTAATGGGACTGGAGCAAAGGGATCGAGTCAGGTGGTTGCATCAGCGTGCAACTGGAAACAGGATGAAGCGATGGATGCAACGAAGACGAAGCCGTTTAACATTGACAAGAAGTTAGTGTACGACGCCTACAAAGCGGTCAAAGTCAATGCGGGTGCGGCCGGAGTGGATGGGCAGTCACTTGAGCAGTTCGCCCAAGATCTTGGGAGGAACCTCTACAAGATCTGGAATCGGATGAGTTCAGGTAGCTACTTTCCGCCACCGGTTCGCGCTGTTCCTATTCCCAAAAAGAGTGGCGGACAACGCATTTTGGGGGTGCCCACAGTGGCCGATCGTGTGGCGCAGATGGTCGTCAAGCAAGTCGTGGAAAGAACTGTGGAACCAGTCTTCATGCCAGACTCATATGGCTACCGGCCCAACAAGTCGGCGCTGGATGCCATCGGGGTGACGCGCGAGCGGTGCTGGAAGTACGACTGGGTGCTGGAGTTTGATATCCGAGGCCTGTTCGACAACATCGACCACACACTGTTGCTGCGTGCTGTCCGCAAACATGTGAAGTGTGAATGGGCTTTGCTGTATATCGAAAGATGGCTGACGGCACCGATGGAACTTGAGGATGGAACACGGGTCGGAAGAACTCGCGGAACTCCGCAAGGAGGTGTGGTCAGTCCCGTCTTGGCTAACCTGTTCCTACACTATGCATTCGATGCGTGGATGACACGAGAGCACCCAGACCTCCCATGGTGCCGGTATGCAGATGATGGGCTGGTGCACTGTCGAACGGAGGCGGAAGCCGTCGCCCTAAAAGTGGCGCTTGCGGCACGTTTGGCGGAATGCCATCTGGAGATGCATCCGGACAAGACCAAGATCGTCTACTGCAAGGACGGAAGACGCAGAGGCTCATATCCGAGCACACAATTTGAATTCCTCGGATACCGCTTCAGGCCAAGGGGTGCAATGAACCGGAAGCACAAAATGTTTACGGGATTTGGTCCACAGGTCAGCGCGTCATCTCTCAAAGCCATGCGGCAGAAAATCAGGGAGCTTCGCATACGCCGACGCACTCATATACGGCTGGCGGATATAGCCCGAGAGATCAATCCAATCCTACAAGGTTGGTTGAATTACTATGGGCGCTATTCGCCATCCTCGATGCATGCGGTGTGGAAGTATGTCAACGCTACGCTGGTAGCGTGGGCAATGCGGAAGTATAAGCGCTATAATGGGCGGAAAATACAGGCTGGCCAAATGATTGGGTCCATTGCCAACAAGCGGCGCAAACTGTTCGTACACTGGCATCAAAGTACTGTCGGCGCGTTTGCCTGATGGGAGCGGTGTGAGTTGAGAGGCTCACGCACCGTTCTGCGAGAGGCCGCAGGTGCAATTCCTTCGGCCTACTCTCCTCGATGTGCCGGGCGGATAGTGGTGGACGTGGATCACGAGCCCGGTATCGTCGGCGAGCTTTTGCAGTTCGCGCTTCCAGAGCCGCACACGCGCGCCGTTGGAGCCGCCGCAGTCTGCGGTGATCGTTAGCTCTCGTGCCTTCGGATAGCGCTGTCGCCCCATGCGTTTGCGCCAGCAGCGAATCGATTGCACGGCGAACTCGGCGGTGTCGCTTGTGATCCCGAGGCTGACAAAGCCGACATTGGCGAACATGTCGTACACCCCATAGGGCACGACCTTGCCGCGTTTCTTATCCTCGAAGTCGTGGACGTTGACGCGCCGCGGCTTGCGTTTTGGACGATAATCAGTGCCGCCGTTCTTGAAGTTGCCGATCAGTTCCTTCTTCTTCGTGTCCACAGAGATGACCGGTTGTTGCCGGACCTGCGCGGCGACAACTTTCGCGTTGATGTATTCGAACTGGGCATTGCGGTCGGGATGGTGCGATCCTTCATCGGCCTTGCGGTTGGACTGGCGTGAGAAGCCGAGCTTCACCAGTTCCTTGCGCACCGTATCAGGTCCGATCGGATGTCCCATCTCGGTCAGCGCTGCGGCGAGTTTCTCCAGGCTTTTCGACACCCAGATCAAGGGCCGCATCGGATCGCCAAGCGTCGCCGGCTGCACGAGGCGCTTAAGTGCGGGGACGAGCCCCGGATCGGTGTCGCAAAGCGCGCGACGCCCACCGCCGGCGCGGCGAACGCGCCCCTCCAGCAGCGGTTGCGTGTCGAGATCATCTTCGCCGCGATTGATTGTGGAACGGGCGAGCCCGGTGATCTTCGAGACCATCGCGAGGCCGCCCCGCCCGGCAGTCCGCGCCTCCGCCGCCGCAAACAGCCGCCGTCCGCGCTCGTCGAGCTTTGCGCCCACCGCCTCCCATCGCTGCCGAATCGCGTCCGCATCGACCATGCAGCTGATCTACGCCGCTTCGTCCCCCACCGGAATCCACACGCCCGAGTCACTCCGTCGCAGGACCGGACACCACGATTCAGTTAATGTTCGGGGTGTCCTAAGACCAGTACTTCAATGCTTGCCCTTTAGTCAGTCATGAGCCCTGCGAGCACAGATCCCGCCCGCTGTCGGGCAGGCGGCCATACGCCAGCGCGAAAGCGGGGTCGCGGCGCAACCGGTCGAAGTCGTTGCCGATCGCCAAACACCTCAGCTCCGCTTGCGCGGGCCAAGCTGGATCCACACTCTTGGGCATGGCGGTGTAGCGTCGCTTGGCAACGCAGGTGAGGTTA
>DASRAA010000274.1:0-54602 GCA_035638375.1 Binatia bacterium
CAGGTGGTGGCCAAGCCGGGATCGATCACGCCGCACACGAAGTTCAAGGCGGAAGTGTATGTATTGACGAAGGAAGAAGGAGGACGGCATACGCCGTTTTTCAAGGGCTACCGGCCACAGTTTTATTTCCGGACGACGGACGTGACGGGCGATGTGAAGTTGCCGACGGGTGTCGAGATGGTGATGCCTGGCGACAACGTAGGTTTGCTGCTGCGCGGCACGGAAAAAGATGACGTGGAGCGCGGGCAAGTGGTGTGCAAGCCGGGATCGATCACGCCGCACACGAAGTTCAAGGCGGAAGCGTATGTGCTGACGAAGGAAGAAGGCGGACGGCACACGCCGTTTTTCACGGGATACCGGCCGCAGTTTTATTTCCGCACAACGGACGTGACGGGCGATGTGAAGCTGCCGCAAGGGGTCGAGATGGTGATGCCGGGCGATAACGTGAGCTGCGAAGTGTCGCTGATCACGCCAGTAGCGCTGGAGAAGGGGCTGCGCTTCGCGATCCGCGAAGGCGGACGCACGGTGGGCGCCGGAACCATTACCGAGATTATTGCGTAGGGTTTTTTCCGCATATGCCAAAACAAGGCATATGCGGGCCACCCAGAATTCGTTTTCATACCGGGTGCGGTAGCGGTACACCGCACCCACATTACACAACGCGGCAAAAGCCGCAGGGCCGGAGGCGGCGACGTACAACGGTCCTTCAAACTGATCTTTGAGAGAACACTACAGTGATTGGTAAAGAACGAATCCGGATACGCCTGAAGGCCTACGATTACCGCATTCTCGACCAGTCCACGGGTGAAATCGTGGACACGGCGCGGCGCACCGGCGCGCAGATTGCGGGACCGATTCCGCTGCCCACGGTGAAGAACAAGTATTGCGTGCTGCGCTCACCCCACGTGGACAAAAAGTCGCGGGAGCAGTTCGAGATCCGCACGCATAAGCGCCTGCTCGACATTCTCGAACCGACACAGCAGACCGTGGATGCGCTCATGAAACTGGAGTTGCCGGCGGGCGTGGATGTGGAAATCAAGGCGTTTGGGAAAGAACACAAATAGCCACTAGCAACTAGCGGTTAGCTAGGGTGGGTCGCAAGTGAACAAAGCTTCTGTGGCTGATGCCCCTGGTTAAAAAAACCAGACAGGGAAGCAGAGTTGAGGGAACACATGGCAGTCAACGGAATACTGGGAAAGAAAGTTGGGATGACGCAGCTGTTCGATGACAAGGGCGAGGTTCATCCGGTCACCGTACTCAAGGCCGGTCCCTGCGTGGTCACACAGCGTAAGACTGTAGCAAAAGACGGCTACGATGCCGCCCAGATCGGGCTGGTTGAATTCGTGAAAGAGTCGCGGCTGACCAAGCCGATGAAGGGCCACTTCGCGAAGAAAGATCTGCCTCCGATGCGCTTCCTGAAGGAAGTCGCGATCGTGGTGGGCGGCGACAGCCAGGATGGAGCTAAGGTTGGCGACAAGGTCCTCGTGGACATCTTCGACGGCGAAAAGTTTGTCGATATCACCGCCACCAGCAAGGGACGCGGATTTGCGGGCGTAGTAAAGCGCCATCATTTTGGTGGGGGCGCTGCCTCGCACGGCTCGATGTTTCAGATTCCCGGCTCGATCGGCTCTTCGGCGTTTCCGTCGCGCGTGTTTAAAGGCATGCGCATGTCGGGGCACATGGGTGTCGACAAGGTGACGGTGCGCAACCTGCGCGTGCTGGGGGTTGATCATGACGAGAATTTGCTGGTGGTCGAGGGTTCGGTGCCGGGTGCGAAGGACGGCTATGTGGTGATCTCGAAGGCCAAGAAGCCACCCCGGGAGCGTCGCGGATTCGGTGGCGCAGGCACGGTCGATCCGTTGAAGGCCTCGAAGCGCCAGGCGGCGAAGAAGAAATAGTTGTCGCTTGTCAGTGATCAGTTGTCGGTTAGACCGGCGAACTGAGAGCTGGCTGCGGTTGATAAAAGAATTCGTGTTAGTGGTTTTTGCCGAAAATTGCAACTGGCCACTGACAACTGGAAAAAGAAAATGGCGACGATTGATGTACACAATCTGAACGGCGAGAAGGTGGGTTCGCTGGAGTTGGCCGATGAAGTCTTCGGCGCGGTGAACGAAGACCTTCTGTGGGAAGCGGTGAAGCACTACCGCGCCGGCCTGCGGGCGGGCACCCACGCCACCAAGAACCGCGCACTGGTAAGCGGTTCGGGCAAGAAGCTGTGGAAGCAGAAGGGCACGGGCCGTGCGCGTATCGCGTCGATCCGTTCGCCACTCTGGCGGCATGGCGGCACGGTGCATGGACCGCAGCCCCGCTCCTATGACTACGCGTTTCCGCGCAAGAAGCTGCTGGGAGCGCTGCGCTCGGCGCTGGCGGCCAAGCTGCAGGACGGCAAGCTGGTGGTCGTCGAAAGCTTCGAGGTGAAAGAGCCCAAGACCAAGGCCTTCCGCGCCTCGCTAGAGAAGCTGAAGGCTAAGGGCTCAACGCTGCTGGTGTCGAACTACATCGGCGAAACCGAGAAGAACCTGCACCTAAGCGCACGCAACTTGAAGGGCGTGGAGCTGGTGGCGGGCCACGCGGTACATCCGTATCACCTGCTGCGCTACTCGAGCGTGGTGTTCTCTAAGCCTGCGCTGGAGAAGTTGCAGGATTCGCTGAAGGCCTCGGTCCCAAAGCGTAAGGTGCAGAAGGAGGTCGCGTAATGAAGTCGGCCTATCAGATCATTCGCCGTCCAGTGATTACGGAAAAGGGCCTGGGGGTGAAGGAATCGCAAGCCACATTGGTGTTTGAAGTGGCCGCCAAGGCGTCGAAGACCGAGATCAAGAATGCGGTACAGGCGATCTTTAAAGTAAAAGTTGATGAGGTTCGTACCGCCAACTTCGCCGGTAAGGAACGCCGCCGGGGCAAGTTCACCGGCTATCGGCCGGATTGGAAGAAAGCGTACGTGCGGTTGAAGGAAGGGCAGAAGATGCCCGAGTATGCAGAGAACCTGTAGCAATTAGCACTTAGCTTTTAGCTAAAAGCTAAGAACCCAGAACTGACGGCTGAAAGCCGATGGCTGACAGCTGAGCGAGTAGAGACATGGCAATCAAGACATACAGACCGGTAACTCCGACGCGGCGGTTCACCACGACCACCGTGAACGACGACCTGACGACGAGCCGGCCGTACAAGCCGCTGACGCAACCGAAGCAGCGCATCAATGGACGCCGCAACGCTGGCGACCTGACGATCTGGCGCCGTGGCGGTGGGCACAAGCGCCGTCTGCGCACCATCGATTTCAAGCGCGACAAGTTCGGCGTACCTGCGACGGTGGCGACGATCGAGTATGATCCGAACCGCTCGGCGCGCATTGCGTTGCTGAATTACGCCGATGGCGAGAAGCGCTACATTATCTGCCCGGTCGGTTTGAAGATCGGTCAGAAGATCGTGAGCGGACCGGACGCCGACATTCTGGTGGGCAACGCTCTGCCGCTGCGCAACATTCCTCCCGGCACTACGGTGCACAACATCGAGCTCAAGCCGGGCAAGGGCGCACAGATGGCGCGTTCGGCGGGAGCACAGGCACAGTTGGTGGCGAAGGAAGGCGATTACGCGCTGCTGAAGCTGCCTTCCAGCGAGACGCGCCGGGTGCTGGTGGATTGCATGGCGACCATCGGCCAGGTGGGCAACACCGATCACGAAAACGTTTCGATCGGCAAGGCCGGCCGTACCCGCTGGCTGGGACGCCGTCCCACAAACCGCGGCGTGGTGATGAACCCGGTGGACCATCCGCACGGCGGTGGTGAAGGCAAGACCAGCGGCGGACGTCATCCGGTGACCCCGTGGGGTCAGCCGACTCGCGGCTACAAGACACGCAACAACAAGCGGACCGATAAGTTCATCGTGAACCGCAGACAGAAGTAGGACTGAGGAACTATGGCACGTTCGACGAAAAAAGGTCCGTTCATCGACAAGCACCTCCAGGTGAAGATCGAGGACATGAACGCGCGCAACGAGAAGAAGGTCGTGCGCACCTGGTCGCGCCGCTCAACGGTGATCCCGGAGATGGTGGGACACACCCTGGCAGTGCACAACGGCAAGAAGTTCATCCCGGTGTACATCACCGAGAACATGGTGGGCCACAAGCTGGGAGAGTTCAGCTTGACCCGCACCTTCAAGGGCCACTCGGTGAAGGCAGCGACAGAAACAGCGGCTAAGCCGGCCGCGCCGCCTGCCAGGTAAGGAAGAGACATGGAATTCACAGCCAAACTGAATTACGTGCGAGTCTCGCCGCAGAAGGCGCGCCTGGTGCTGGACCTGATCAAGGGTCGCCGAGTGGAAGAAGCGCTCGACACGTTGCGCTACACCAAGAAGGGCATTGCGCCCGCGATTTACAAGCTGCTGCGTTCGGCAGTTGAGAATGCGAATTACCTCAGCGCCGAGAAGTCACTCGACGTTGATTTGGATCGGCTGTACGTGAAGCACGCGATTGCTAACGATGGGCCGCGCATGAAGCGGGTTCGTCCCGCGCCCATGGGGCGTGCGTATCGCTATCAGCGGCGCATCTCGCACCTGAATATTGTCCTGGCCGAGAAGGCTGGCGATCGCTCGAAGGCGGCGGCGCAGGTAGTGACCGAGGAGAAGGCTGCAGCGCCGAAGAAGACTGCCAAGAAGGCTTCGGCAAAGAAAGCTGCAGCCAAAAAGACAGCGCCCAAAAAGACAGCGCCCAAGAAGGCGGCGCCCAAGAAGGCGGCGAAGAAATAAGAGCAGATGCCTCGACTCTGCCGCGAAGCAGGGGCGTCGCTCGGGATGACAAAGGTTAGTAATGAGCGGTAAAGGCCGGAAGGCGCGAGCCGCGGAGAGTAACGAAACTATGGGACAGAAAGTCCATCCATACGGATTCCGGCTTGGCGTGACCAAGCCGTGGCGTTCGCGCTGGTTCGTGGAGCGCGACTATGACAAATTGCTGCTGGAAGACGTGAAGCTGAAGGACGAGCTGAAGGACAAGCTCAAGTCAGCGGGCGTCAGCTCGATTGAGATCGAGCGTCCAGGCAACAAGCTGCGCATCATCATCCGTACCGCGCGTCCGGGCATCATCATCGGCCGCAAGGGCGCTGAGATCGACAAGCTGAAGCAGGAGATCCAGAAGCGCACCGGCCGCGACGTGTACGTCGATATTCTCGAAGTGCACAAGCCGGAGCTCGACGCACAGCTGGTGGCGGAGAACATTGCGCTGCAGCTCGAGAAGCGCGTCAGCTTCCGTCGCACTATGCGCAAGGCTGTCGATTCGGCGCTGCGCTTCGGCTGCAAGGGTATTAAGGTTCGCGTAAGCGGCCGTTTGAACGGTAACGAAATCGCGCGCTCCGAGTGGTATCTGCAGGGACGCCTGCCGCTGCACACCCTGCGCGCCGACATCGACTACGGTTTCGCGGAAGCGCGCACGACTTACGGCGTGATCGGCGTGAAGTGCTGGGTGTACAAGGGCGAGATCCTGCGCGAGAAGAAACGTGAGCCGCAGGCGGCAACCACGGGAGCGTTTTAGAAGGAACCGGTAGCCGGTAGCCAGTCGCCAGTTGGCTCCGGTTTCTGAGAACCGAGAACTGGCCACTGAGAACTCATTATGTTGATGCCAAAGAAAGTGAAGTACCGCAAGCAGCAGCGCGGTCGCATGCGCGGCAAGGCGTGGCGCGGCGGAGAGCTGTCGTTCGGCGACTTCGGCCTGAAGGTCATGGAGCCCGGCTGGATCACTGACCGACAGATTGAAGCCAGCCGTGTGGCCATGACTCGTTTCGTCAAGCGTGGCGGCAAAATTTGGATCCGCCTGTTCCCCGACAAGCCGGTGACGAAGAAGCCGGCCGAAACCCGCATGGGTAAGGGCAAAGGAGCGCCCGATCACTGGGTTGCTGTGGTGCGCCCCGGCAAGATCCTCTTCGAGATGGAAGGCGTGAGCGCCACCGAGGCTGCCGAGGCAATGCGCCTGGCGTCGCACAAGCTGCCGCTGCGCACCAAGTTCGTATCGCGCGCGAGCGTGCAATAAGGAATCACGATGAACGCAGAGAAGATTCGCAATTTGACTGACGTCGAGCTGGCCCACCAGCAGCGTGACCTGGCCGATCAGCTCTTCAAGCTGAAGTTTCAGCTGAAGATGGGCCAGACCGAAAGCCTGAAGAAGATCCGCGATTTGAAGAAGGACATCGCGCGGATGAAGACGATCGAACGCGAGAAGGAGTTGGCAGGCGGAAACGGTTCAGCAGCGAAGGTCACGGTGAAGAAGACCGCTGCTGCAGCTGAGAAGCCGGCGAAGGTAAAGAAGGCGGCCACCAAGAAGACGGCTGCAACGGAGACGAAGTAAGCCATGGCCGAGACGACGACAAACGCTGAGCAGAAGACGGGCGCCCGCAAGACCCTGGTGGGTGAAGTGGTTTCCACCAAGATGGCCAAGACCATTGTGGTCGAAGTGAACCGTCAGAAGGCGCACCCGTACTACAAGCGCGTGGTAAAGCGCAGCAAGAAGTTCTACGCCCACGACGAGAAAGGCACGGCGAAGCTGGGCGATGTCGTGAAGATCGAAGAGACGCGCCCGCTGTCGAAGCTGAAGCGCTGGCAGTTGAAGGACGTCATCCGCCGCGCCGCGCAGGTGGCGCCAGTGGAAGAGCAGCCGATCAGCTAGTCGAGGATGGCCCCTCGAGGGTGCCCACCCTTATCGCCCTCTTTGGCGATAGGGTGGGATCAAGAGTGAGTGGCCTGGGTAAGGAGAAGAGTTATGGCAGTGATGATGAGAACCATGCTCGATGTCGCTGACAACAGCGGCGCGCGCAAGCTGCAGATGATCCTGCCGCTAGGCGGCGGTACCGGACTGCGAGCGCACATTGGTGATGTGGTGACCGCGGCGGTGAAGGAAGCGGCTCCCGACGGAACCGCCAAGAAGGGCACCGTGGTCAAGGCCGTGATCGTGCGCACGCGCAAGGAGCATCGCCGCAAGGACGGTACATACATCCGTTTCGACCAGAACGCGGCTGTTCTGATCAACGATGCGAACGAGCCGATCGGCACACGCGTCTTCGGTCCGGTAGCCCGCGAGCTGCGTGAGAAGAAGTTTTTGAAGATTGTGTCCCTGGCACCGGAGGTGCTCTAGCAATTAGCCGTTAGCTTTCGGTTGGGACGCGGAAACAGATTTGAAGAGCAATCAGCTAAACGCCAAGTGCTAACGGCTTATTGCTCAACCCACAGGTTGAACAGACATGCACAAGATCGTAGATATTCGTCGTAACGACAACGTCCGGGTCATCACCGGGCGGGACAAGGGCAAGGAAGGCCGCGTACTGCGTGTATCGCCGGCTAAGGGCACGGTGCTGGTTGAGCACGTGATGATGGTGAAGAAGGCCGTCCGCAAGAATCCGCAGCGCAACGTTAAGGGCGGCATTGCCGAGCAGGAGAGCCCGATCCACATCAGCAATGTGATGCTGGTTTGCAACTCCTGCAAGCGCCCGGTGCGCGTCGTACACGAGAAGCATGGCGACAAGCACGTGCGCATATGCCGGCATTGCAAGACAACGCTGGAGAAATAGCAGCCAGCACTTAGCTAGCTAGGCGCTAAATGCCGAGTGCTCAAAATTGATTTCCTCACGTAACGGTTACAACCCGGGTCCGTGAGAAAGGTAAAGCAAAGAAATGGCAGACGAGAAAGACAAGAAACCGAAAGGCCAGCAGCAGGGCCAGAAGGGCAAGCCGGAAGGTAAGAAGGCAAAGCCCGAGCAGGTGGAAGCGGCGGAAGAGCCTTCCGGCAAGCCGGCGCGTCCCAAGGCGAATAACCGCGCCACCGCGCGGATGCGCGACAAGTACTACAACGAAGTGCGTTCGGCACTGATGAAGGAATTCAGCCTCGACAACCCGATGGCGGCCCCGAAGCTCGAGAAGATCGTGGTCAATATGGGCGTAGGCGAAGCGACGCAGAACGCTAAGGTGATCGACCCGGCAGCAAGCGAGATCGGCCTGATCACCGGCCAGAAGCCGGTGGTGACGAAGGCGAAGAAGTCCATCGCCGCCTTTAAGGTTCGCGAAGGCATGCCGATCGGCGTGATGGTGACCCTGCGTGGTGACCGCATGTACGAATTCTTCGACCGGCTGGTGAACATTGCACTGCCGCGCGTGCGTGACTTCCGCGGCGTGCCGACCAAGTCGTTCGATGGTCGCGGCAACTACACCCTGGGCGTCCGCGATCAGTTGATCTTCCCGGAGATCGATTACGCGAAAGTCGAGAAGATGAAGGGCATGAACATTACGTTTGTGACCACCGCCGGCAATGACGACCAGGCACGTGCGCTGCTGAAGCACATGGGCATGCCATTCAGACAGTAGCCCCCTGGCCAGGCGCCAGTTGCCAGGGCAACGGTGCAAAGCTAAGGGGCTAAGAGCGAGAAGCTAGAGACAAAGGACAAGATGGCTACAACAGGCAAAATTGCCAAGGCGAACAAGAAACCCAAGTTCCCCACGCGCGCCAAGAACCGCTGCAAGATTTGCGGACGTCCGCGGGCCTATCTGCGCAAGTTCGGCGTCTGCCGTTTGTGCTTCCGCGGTCTGGCGCTCAAGGGAGAAATTCCTGGAGTTTCGAAGAGCTCTTGGTAGGTGAAAAGGGAAGCTCAGCGGCCCCGGTGCGGCGCGGTCGCACTGAAATGCTGAGCTAAGTACGTCGCGGCTGGTTCTTTCACCAACCCGAATGCGCGCTGAGCGCATCACGGGGGACCCCGGAGAGCAACCCGGACACGAAAGCGAACGGGCGACGATATGAGGAGAAACAGAGCATGAGTTTGACCGATCCGGTCGCAGATTTTCTGACCCGCGTTCGCAACGCGATTAAGGCGCGCCACCAGAAGGTGGACGTGCCGCTCTCCAAATTGAAGCTGGAGATCGCCCGCATCCTGAAGGACGAGGGTTACATCGCGAACTTCAAGGCGACGGAAGAAGAGGGTCGCAAGGTGTTGCGCGTCTACCTCAAGTATGGGTCCGACAACTCGTCGCCCATCTCGCAGCTCAAGCGCGTTTCGCGCCCCGGCTGCCGCGTCTACGTCGGCCACAGCGCCATTCCGCGCGTGCTGGGCGGATTGGGGATCAATATCCTCACCACACCCAAGGGCGTAATGACCGGCCGCCAGGCCCGCAAAGAAAAGCTGGGCGGCGAATTGTTGTGCGAAGTTTATTAATTCGCGATTAGCCGTAGGCGATTTAGCAAAAGGCCGAAGAGCGAAAAGCGAGTTCCGAAAGCTGCCGGCGATAGCTGACAGCTCAATGAGAGACACGACATGTCGAGAATTGGAAAGAAGCCGATTCCGTTGCCCAAAGGCGTGAGTTACACCGTCGAAGGCAACAACGTAGTAGTGAAGGGCCCCAAGGGCACCGTTTCGACGCACATGCCAGCGGGTGTGAAGCTCGAAGCCAAAGACGGCAGCCTGGTCGTCACACGTGAGGACGATTCGAAGGCCGCCGTGCACGGCTTGGTGCGGGCGCTGGTGAACAACTCCGTCGAAGGCGTTACCAAGGGCTGGACGAAAGAGTTGGACATCGTCGGCATCGGTTACCGCGCCGAGATGAAGGGCAAGGGCATCGTGGTGTTCACGCTCGGATATTCGCATCCGATCGAGTACCCGCTGCCGGCCGGCATTGAAGTGACCATCGACCCCAAGCAGACGCACCTGACGGTGACCGGAATCGATCGCCAGAAGGTGGGATTCGTGGCGGCGGAAATGCGCCAGCTGCGTCCACCCGATCCGTACAAGAACAAGGGCGTGCGCTACACCGACGAGCGGTTGAAGAAGAAGGTTGGTAAGACCGGCGCGAAATAGTGGCGTTTGTTGGGCGTCTGAGCCCGACGCGGCTATCCCGAGCCCGTACAGAAACCCGGGATGAAGGAAGACAGAGATGATTGGGAAGACTTCGAAGAACGACACGCGGACCAAGATCCACACGCGTATCCGCAAGAAGATTGCCGGCACCGCCGCGCGCCCGCGCCTTAGCGTGTACCGCTCGGTGAGCCACCTGTACGCGCAGGTAATCGACGACAGCAAGGGCGTGACCCTGGTTTCGGCAGGCACAGTGGAGAAGGCCAAGAGCGCCGCAAAGGGCCAGAAGCGTCCTACCGGCGGCAACGTCGCGGCGGCGAAGGAAGTCGGCAAACTGATTGCCGAGCGTGCCAAAGAAAAGGGCATCAAGAAGGTGATCTTCGATCGCGGTGGATACCTCTATCACGGACGCATCAAAGCCCTGGCCGACGCGGCGCGCGAAGCCGGGCTGGAGTTCTAGGAAAAGCAATGAGCCGCTCGCAAAACGGGCTGGCGTACCACTAAGTGCCCAAAATGCTAAGTTGCCAAGTGCAAGTTTGGAGAAACAACGGGAATGCCAACAGTAAAGAAAAAGCTTGACGCCAATCAATACCAGCTCAAGGACGAGGTAGTCTCGATCAATCGCGTCACCAAAGTCGTCAAGGGCGGCAAGAACATGTCGTTCGCAGCGCTGGTAGTGGTGGGCGATCCATCGGCCGCGGTCGTGGGTTACGGTTCTGGTAAGGCTAAGGAAGTTCCGCAGGCCATTCGCAAAGGTATTGAAGCGGCCAAGAAGAACCTGCTGCGCATCAACCTGACGCAGACCACGATTCCGCACCAGGTACTGGGGCGCTATGGCGCAGGCAAGGTGATGCTGAAGCCGGCACCCGAAGGCACCGGCGTAATTGCCGGCGGAGCAGTGCGCGCGGTGATGACTTCGGCAGGCGTGCAGAACGTGCTGACTAAGTCCATCGGCACCACCAACCCGCACAACGTGATCAAGGCGACCTTTGACGCCCTGAAATCGCTGCGCGACAAGACTGAAGTCGCGACAGCACGCGGCAAGGCCGCCGAGGAGCTCTAATCATGGCGCGCATTCGCAGGAAGACAAAAAAGAAAACTGCGCCTGCCAGCGCAAAAATCCATCTGAAGTATGTGCGTTCGGCCATTGCCACGCCGGAGAAGCATAAGGTGGTCATCAAGGGCCTCGGTTTCAGGCGTCTGAACCAGGTGATCGAGCGCGAAGACTCGCCGTCGATCCGCGGCATGGTAGCGAAAGTGCCGCACCTGGTAGAGATTGTTGAGGCATAGCTGGCAAACCGGGCACTTAGCACTTGGCATTTAGCTTCTTGCCCGACAGTGTCATAGGTTTGGGCTAAATGCTAACTGCTAATTGCTAAATTGTGATGCCGCGCACAGAGAAGGCCGCGGCAGGTACGGTACCAATGAATCTGAGTACATTAAAGGCGCCCAAGAAGGCGAATTCGAACAAGAAGCGTATCGGCCGTGGTATGGGCTCGGGCATGGGCAAGACCTCGACCCGCGGCCATAAGGGACAGGGCTCGCGCAGTGGTTACAGCATGATGCGCGGTTTTGAAGGTGGCCAGATGCCGCTGCACCGGCGTTTGCCGAAGCGCGGCTTCACCAATATCTTCAAGACCGAGTACGAGGTCGTGAACCTGCAGCGGCTGGCGGCTTTAACCGAGAGCGAGATTACTCCTGAAGTTCTGCGCAAAGCCGGTGTAGTGAACGGCAAGAACGCACTTGTTAAAGTATTGGGTCATGGCGAGCTGTCGCAGCCGCTGACGGTCAGCGCACATAAGTTCTCCAAGTCGGCCCAGGAGAAGATCGAGAAGGCCGGCGGCAAAGTTAAGGTACTGTAAGACGGTTGTCGGTTGTCAGTGTGCAGTTGTCAGCAGTGCAACTGACGACCGCTGGTTCGGCGACGGGTCACATCAGGAGTCGGCTTTAGGTTGTCAACTGACAACTGAGAACTGACAACTGACAACTGAGGTTTCGATGCTAGAGAAGTTGGCCAACGTATTTCGCGTTCCCGATCTGCGGAAGCGCATTCTGTTTACGCTCGGGCTGCTGGCCGTCTACCGGCTGGGCGGACACATTCCCACGCCCGGCATCAATGCCGACGTGCTGGCGCAGTTCTTCGATCAGAACAAGGGAACGTTCCTCGGCTTTATCGACCTGTTCAGCGGCGGACAGCTTCGCCGCCTGACCATCTTTGCCCTCGGCATCATGCCCTACATCACGGCATCCATCATCTTGCAGTTGATGACCGTCGTGTATGAGCCGCTCGCCAAGCTGCAGAAGGAAGGCGAGCTCGGGCGCAAGAAGATCACCCAGTGGACCCGCTACTTGACCCTGCTGTTGAGCTCGGTGCAATCTCTGGGTATTGCCTACACGCTGCTGCACCAGCCGGGATTCGTGAACACGCCTGGCTACGTCTTCGTGCCCATGACGGTGTTGACCCTGACGACGGGCAGCGTCTTCATCATGTGGTTGGGCGAGCAGATCACCGAGCGCGTTATCGGCAACGGCATGTCGCTGCTGATTTTCGCCGGCATTGTTGTCGGATTGCCGCGTGCCATAGCTGACCTTTACGACAAAATTAAGACTCAAGCTTGGGGAGCATTTACCGTTCCCGCAATGCTGCTGCTGGTCGTGGTGATGATTGCGATTGTCGCGTTCATCGTCTTTGTGGAGCGCAGCGAGCGCCGGATCCCGGTGCAATACGCCAAGCGCGTGGTAGGTCGGAAGATTATGGGCGGGCAGTCCACCCACTTGCCGTTGCGTGTAAACTCGGGCGGCGTGATGCCGGTGATTTTCGCCTCTTCCGTGCTGACCTTGCCTCAGACCTTGGGGGCGATGCCTCTGTTCAAAGACAGCCGCTACTTCAGCCCGATTTTTCAGGCGCTGCGTTGGGGAGAACCGCTGTATACCTTGCTGTACGCCATCGGAATCATCTTCTTCGCGTACTTCTACGTGTCGATTGTCTTCAACCCCAACGAGGTTGCCGACAACATGCGCAAATACGGAGGCTTCATTCCGGGCATCCGGCCAGGCGCGCGTACCGCGAATTACATTAACGACATTCTGACCCGCATCACATTGGTGGGCGCGCTGTACCTGATTCTGATCTCGTTCATTCCTGAGTGGATGATTACCGGTATCCACCTGAATCACCTGTATGGACCGATCGGAGCCTTCTTCGAACGGCTGCCGACATGGGTGACGAGCGGTTTGAACGTGAACTTTTACTTTGGCGGAACCTCGCTGCTGATCGTGGTTGGTGTGGCCATGGATACGGTCAACCAGGTCGAATCGCAGCTCATCATGCGACACTACGAAGGCTTCACGCCGCGTAGCGGACGCATTCGGGGCCGCCGCGCGACCTGGTAAGGAAGCAACGAGCAGCTGGCAACTGGTAAAAGCGATCAAACATTGTTGGTAGTTGCCGACACATCTTATCCGCTGAAAGATCTGCACGAGCGGATTTGATCCGTTGCTGATTGCCAGTTGCTAGTTACTGGTTTACGGAGCTACCGGGAGGCTCCGGCTCGCCGTGGCGAGCAGAAGGGCCGACAATACGGCCCGCGGGGGTGGGTGTGGCAACACAGACCTCTTCGTCCGTAGTTGGTGTGCGCAACAGTGAGCGCGTGGTGGGACCGATTATTCTGCTGGGAGCACCGGGCGCAGGCAAGGGGACCCAGGCCAAGCTGATCGCTGCAGGCTATGGGATTCCGCAGATCTCTACCGGAGACCTGTTTCGGGCCAATGTGGCCGACGGCACGGAACTCGGTCACAAGGTGAAGGACATCCTTGACCACGGCGACTTGGTACCCGACGCGCTGGTCAACGACATGGTGGCTGAACGACTGAGCCATCCTGATGTAAACAGGGGTTTTATTTTAGACGGCTACCCACGCACCGTGGGCCAGGCCGAGTGGTTGGACGGATATTTGAAAAACAGGCAGGCAAGCGACGGTGGGGCAGCCCCGTTTTGTGCCATAGCACCCCTTGTGATACAGATCGTTGTGGGGTATAATCAACTACTGCAACGGATTACCGGGCGTCGTTCTTGTCCCACCTGCGGGCGGATCTACAACGTCTACTTCCAGCCACCCAAAGTTGAAGGTATCTGTGATTTCGACGGAGGGCGACTTGTCGTCCGTCCCGACGATAAAGAGGAAGTTGTTTCCGAACGCCTGAAGGCTTACGAGGGGCAGACTCTGCCGCTGGTCGCCTACTACAAGGCCAAAGGGCAGCTCGTGGACGTGGATGGCGATCAGACGGTGGAAGCGGTAGCGGCCCAGGCGTCGCGTGCAATAGAGAATGCCGATCGTTTGTAAGTCGAGCTCCGAGATTGAAAAGATGCGCCGCAGTGGGCGCATAGTCCGGCAAGTGCTGGACGCAGTGAAGGAAGCTGTTGCTCCGGACGTAAGCACCATGGATCTGGAGCGTGTGGCCGAGCGCAAAATCAAAGAGCTAGGCGCGAAGCCAGCTTTCAAGGGTTATTACGATTACCCCTGCGTTCTGTGCACGTCGATCAATAACGAGATCGTGCACGGTATCCCGTCGGAGAAGCGTGTGCTGAAGGCGGGCGACATCGTCTCCATCGACACCGGTGTGGTGCTTGACGGGTATTACGGCGATGCCGCGATTACTGTTCCGGTGGACGGTCTTACGCCTGAGTTGCAAAAGTTATTGGACGTAACCCGCGAGTCGCTGTATCGCGGTATTGAGAAGGTCCGCATCGGTAATTCCATCGGCGATATCGGCGCGGCGGTGCAGTCCCACGTTGAGGCCAATGGCTTCAGCGTGGTTCGCAAGCTGGTAGGACACGGTATCGGCACCAAGCTCCACGAAGAGCCGCAGGTGCCGAATTACGGCACGCCGGGAAGCGGTCCGAAGTTGCGTGAGGGCATGGTACTCGCGATCGAGCCGATGGTGAACGTTGGCAAGTACGGCGCCCGCGTGCTCGATGATAACTGGACGGAAGTTACCGAAGACGGTAGCTACAGCGCCCACTTCGAGCATACCGTTGCCGTGACGAAGAACGGGCCCATGATTTTGACGGAATAGTGGCTAGTGGTCAGGGCCTGGTAGCTAGAGACTGACGGCTGGTAAGAGAGTAGAGCTGGCCAACAGGCCAGCCTTAGGGTGACACATAGATCAAGGGTTTTAGCCCTGGGTTTTGGAGCTGAATGAGTAAGGAAGACGCGATTGAAGTAATGGCGGTGGTGATCGAGCCGCTGCCCAATGCGATGTTTAAAGTCGAGCTGGAGAACAAGCACCAGGTTCTAGCGCATGTCTCCGGCAAAATGCGCAAGAACTTCATCAAGATCCTTCCGGGCGACCGCGTGGCCGTAGAACTTTCACCCTACGACCTGAACCGCGGTCGGATCGTGTATC
Organism: Binatia bacterium; assembly: GCA_035638375.1. Taxonomy (GTDB): domain Bacteria; phylum Acidobacteriota; class Terriglobia; order Terriglobales; family Acidobacteriaceae; genus DASRAA01. The sequence goes on from DASRAA010000274.1 coordinate 15,219, forward strand.
GGTATAAATAGCAGCGTTTGTCGGGCCTCTGGGCCCCAGGCTGCTATCCCGGCCCGCAGGGCGAGGGATCTGCTTTTGAGTTGAAGGGAAGACAGTCATCATGAAAGTACGGGCATCAGTCAAGAAGATTTGCGACAAATGCAAGGTGATTCGCCGTCACGGCGTGGTGCGCGTGATCTGCGAGAACTCCAAGCACAAGCAGCGGCAGGGATAGCAATTAGCAACTGGCAATTAGCTAAATGCTAAGTGCCAACAGATTTGGCAAAAGAGGTTTGGGACAGACATGGCACGTATTGCAGGCGTGGATCTTCCGCGCAACAAGCACATCAGCATCGCGCTGACCTACATTTTCGGCATCGGCATCTCGCGCTCGAAGAACATTCTGAACGCGGCCAGCGTCGAGGGCACAAAGAAGGTCAGCGATCTGAACGAGGATGAGGTCAACCGCATCCGTCAGGTCATCGAGCAGCAGGGCGACGTCGAAGGCGACCTGCGCAAAGACGTCTCGATGCACATCAAGCGGCTGATCGAAATCGGCTCGTATCGTGGGTTCCGTCACCGCCGCAGCCTGCCGGTTCGCGGCCAGCGCACCCACACCAACGCCCGCACCCGCAAGGGTCCACGCAAGGGCACGGTAGCGAATAAGAAGAAAGCGACGGCGAAGACATAACCCATGGCTAAGGCAGCAGGCTCCGCAACGGAAAAGAAGGGCAAGGCCGGCAAGAAGTTCAAGAAGAAAGAGCGGAAGCACATTCCTCACGGACTCGTGCATGTGCAGGCGTCCTTCAACAATACGATCGTCACCATCACCGATCTCACAGGGAACACGGTGTCGTGGAAGAGCTCGGGTTCGCTGGGCTTCCGCGGATCACGTAAGGGCACTCCGTTTGCCGCGCAGCAGGCAGCCGCAAATGCGGCCAACCAGGCGCGCGATCACGGTATGCGCAGCGTGGATGTCGTCGTCAGCGGGCCGGGTTCGGGACGTGAGTCGGCGGTCCGCGCCTTGGCTGCCTCCGGGCTCGATGTGCGCTCGATCAAGGACGTGACGCCGGTGCCGCACAACGGCTGCCGTCCGCCCAAGCGCCGCCGCGTGTAGCCAATTGCTAGTTGCTTTTTCTGATAACTGACAACTGGCCACTGACAACTGATTTTGATCGGGACGAAAGGCCGCCAAGCGCCCGTAAACCGATCCATAACCGGAGTCGCCGCCAACGGCGACTCTCAAGGAGAAAGTAACTTGGCGCGTTATCGTGATGCAGTATGCCGCCTTTGCCGCCGCGAGGGCATGAAGTTGTTCCTCAAGGGCGCAAAGTGCTACACCGACAAATGTCCCATAGAAAAGCGTAACTTCGCCCCGGGCCAGCACGGTAAGGACCGCAAGGCCAAGGTCGTCGGCTACGGTTTGCAGCTTCGCGAAAAGCAGAAGGCGAAGCGCATGTACTTCACTCAGGAAGGACAGTTCCGCAATTATTTCGAGAATGCATCGCGCTCCAAGGGCGTCACCGGTGAGCTGCTCCTGCAACAGCTGGAGCGTCGTCTGGACAACGTAGTCTATCGTTTGGGCTTCGCCGTTGCGCGCCGTCAGGCTCGCCAGCTTGTTCGTCATGGCCACGTGACCGTCAATGGCCGGAAGGTTGACATTCCTTGCTACCAGGTCAGTGCCGGCGATGAGATCGCAATTCGGGAGAAGAGCAACAAACTCGCGGTGATTGAAGGTGCGAAGGAGTTTGCCAGCCATCAGACGCCGCCCAACTGGCTCGAAGTCGATCGCGAGGCGAGCAAAGGCAGGGTATTGTCGCTGCCCAAGCGCGAAGACATCAACCAGCCGATCAACGAGCAGCTGATCGTCGAACTTTATAGCAAGTAGTAGTCACTCGCGCCGCCTCACCATGGGCGTCGCGTTTCTCACAAATTCGTGCCAGATCAGCCGGCTCCGATCCCGCTCGGCGGGATCAGCCGAGCAGCATGGCCCGAACAGACAGAAGGAGTCAACCAATGCTCTGGAAAGGTTTTCAGAAGCCAAAGCGGCTTGCCCATGACATCGAAACACTGACCGACAAGTACGGTCATTTCTGGGCCCAGCCATTCGAACGCGGTTTCGGCACAACCATTGGCAATGCGCTGCGCCGCGTGTTGCTGTCATCCATCGAAGGCGCCGCGGTCACTGCGGTGAAGATTGAAGGCGTGCTGCACGAGTTTCAGTCGATCCCCGGCGTGGTCGAGGACGCGACGGACATCATCCTGAATCTGAAGCAGGTGCCCTTCCGCCTCAACGGCGACGCGCCCAAGGCGATCTACATTCGCGCCGACCAGCCGGGTGTGGTCACCTCCGGCATGATCGAAGCCGACTCTGACGTTGAGGTACTCGACAAGGACGTCTATATTGCCACCATCAGCGAAGGCGGCAAGCTCGACATGGAAATGCGGCTGAAGAAGGGTCGCGGCTACGTCTCCGCCGACAAGAACTTCGACGAGGACCTCGGACTCGGATTCATTCCAATCGACTCGGTGCACTCGCCAGTTCGCAAGTGCAATTACGCGGTGGAAGCCGCCCGTCTCGGACAGATCACCGACTACGACAAGCTATCGATCGAAGTCTGGACCAACGGCTCGGTCACGCCCGCCGATGCGCTCGGCCTCGCGGCGAAGCTCCTCAAGGACCACATGTTTATCTTCATCAACTTTGAAGATGAGCTGGAAGCGACGCAGGCTGCCGACGCCAGCAAACCGGAGATCCGCAATGAGAACCTGAACCGCTCGGTCGAAGAGCTGGAGCTTTCCGTTCGCAGCTACAACTGCCTGAAGAACGCCAATATCCAGACCATCGGCGAACTGGTGCAGAAGTCGGAAGCCGAAATGCTGAAGACCAAGAACTTCGGCCGTAAGTCGCTGAACGAGATCAAGGAGATCCTGTCGAATATGGGTCTCAGCCTCGGGATGAAGATCGACGAGCACGGTAACGCTGTGCCCGGAAGTGGCTCGGCCATCAGCGCCACCATGCCGTCGGCCTTGACCTACGGCGGCGGAGAGCAGAACTTCTAGTGCAGTTTCCAGGGGCACGGCGTTTAGCCGTGCCTTTGGCTGCGCGTGCCTAGCACTTAGCTTGCTAGTTGCTAATCGCTAACCCTGAAATATATCCGCGGGAACGCCGCGACATTTTGAAGGACGAACACCATGCGTCATCGTAGAGCAGGATGGAAAGTAGGACGGAACACCGAGCACCGGCGCGCGCTGCTGCGCAACCTCGTGACCTCGCTGATCGTGGAGGAGCGCATCGAGACCACCCTGACCAAGGCGAAGGCCATGCGTCCCCACGTCGAAAGAATGATCACGCTGGGCAAGCGCGGCGACTTGTCCGCCCGGCGCCAGGCTGCGGCCTACCTGATGACGCGCGAGTCGGTCGATAAGCTCTTCGAAACCATCTCGCCGCGCTATGGCGACCGCAACGGCGGCTATCTCCGCATCATCCATGGCGGCTTCCGCCAAGGCGATGGCGGCGACGTCGCCTTCGTCGAATTGCTCGGCAGCGAAGCGACCCTCGACGAGAAGCGCCAGAAGCGCGCTGAAGCCCGCGCCAAGCGCGCGGAAGAAAACCGCAAGGCCATGGAAGCAGCCAACGCTGAGGCTAACGCCGAAGCCGCCTCGGCTGCGGAACCTGAATCCAAGCCAGAAGAAAAGTAAACTCGACGTAGCTGTCGCAAGTTTCAAAAGCGCACCTCGCTCAAGGTGCGTTTTTTTTGTTTGTCTGAAACCGATCGCGCTAGGTGGTCGCTCGCTTCCGCCGCACGGGATGCTCCAGCCGGTATCGGGCAGCGAAATATACGACCACCATTGCCGCCACGGCTCCTATTGTATCCAGCACCACATCCTGCCAGCGACCAGAGCGCGAAGCCAGTTCTGTCTGATGCAGCTCGTCGATAGCCGCCACGACAGCGGTGAACAAGACCGCAATCCCCGCCCAGTCCCACCGCCACAGATCGCGAAAGAAGATTCCCCAGCGGCGGTTCAGCAACAGCCGCAGCCGCTTGCACTGCTCCAGACGCAGCGCCCGGAACACCAGCCAGCCCAGGATGCCGTAGCCGGCGAAGTGTCCCAATTTGCGCAGCACGGCATTCAGCGTGAGCAGTAGATTGGGGTCAATGCGAGGAAAAATCGCAGAGGCTGCACGATACAGCAGACCGAAGGTGTTGTACGAAGACGCGTAGTTGGTGGACTCCAGCCGTATTACGACCAGCCAGGCGGCAGCCGGCCACCAGCACGTGGCCAGGTCACGCAATGACGGGATGAGAGTTCTGCGGCGTCGCTTACTCGACACGATAGTTGGGCGCTTCGCGCGTGATCATCACGTCATGAACGTGGCTTTCACGCAGTCCGGCCCCGCTGATCCGCACGAAGCGGGCCTTCTGCTGCAACTCTGGGATAGTACCGCAGCCAACGTATCCCATGCCGCTTTTCACGCCGCCGACCAGCTGATAGACGATCATACCGACCGTGCCGCGATAGGGCACGCGTCCCTCGATGCCTTCGGGAACCAGCTTGGCCAGCCGGTTGCTTTCGGTGGCCTCATCAGAAAGCACCTGCACCGAAGCATCGTTGTCGGTGGTCTGGAAGTAGCGCTCGCTGGAACCTTGCGCCATGGCCGCCAGCGACCCCATGCCGCGATAGGCCTTGAAGGAGCGGCCCTGATAGAGAATCGTCTCGCCCGGGCTCTCTTCAGTGCCAGCCAGCAGCGATCCGATCATCACGCAGCTTGCACCAGCGGCAATTGCTTTGGTGACGTCGCCCGAGTACTTAATACCTCCGTCGGCAATGACCGGGATGTGTCCGTCGCGCACCGCACGGGCCGCTTCGGCGATAGCCGTAATCTGCGGCACGCCCGCCCCCGTAACGACGCGGGTCGTGCAGATGGAGCCCGGTCCGATGCCTACTTTGATCGCATCCGCCCCGGCTTTGGCAAGTTCGCATGCGCCTTCAAAGGTGCCGATATTTCCGGCGATGAGATCGACTTCAGGGAACTTCGATTTCACCTGCCTGATGGCATCAATGACTCGCGTCGTGTGTCCGTGGGCGCTGTCGATCGCGAGCAGGTCGACTTTGGCTTTCACCATCTCGGCCGCGCGCTCCAGAAAATCGCCGGTCGCTCCGATTGCAGCTCCGACACGCAACCGGCCCTTATCGTCCTTGGCGGCGTTGGGATACTTTAAGCGCTTCTGGATGTCTTTTACCGTGATGAGGCCCTTGAGCTGATAGTGATCATCGACCACCAGCAGCTTCTCCACGCGGTGTTGATGCAGGATAGCTTCCGCTTCGTTCAGCGTAGTGCCAACCGGAACCGTAATCAGGCTCTCTTTGGTCATCACCTCGCTGATAGGAATATCGGTGCGGGTTTCGAATCGCAGGTCGCGATTGGTGAGGATGCCGACAAGCTTGCCATTGTTCGTAACCGGAACGCCGGATATGCGGTACTTCCGCATCACTTCGAGGGCGTCAGAGATCTTGGCCTCCGGCTCCATGGTGATCGGATCGACAATCATGCCGCTCTCTGACCGCTTCACCTTGTCAACCTCGCTGGCCTGCTGGTCGATCGTGAGGTTGCGGTGGATGATGCCCAACCCGCCCTGCTGGGCCATAGCAATTCCCATGTGTGACTCGGTCACCGTGTCCATGGCCGCGCTGATCAGGGGAATCTGCAAGCGGATGTTGCGCGTCAAGTGGGTCGACGTATCTGCTTGCGCCGGAACAACATCTGACTTGGCCGGCAATAGCAACACGTCGTCGAAGGTAAGCGCCTCGGGTACTGGAAAATGAATCATGATATTGGGTCCCGCGGAAAGGTAATTGCTCATTGTAGAGTTCTTTTCGTGGGTAAGGCAAACGCGAAAGCTAACGACCGAGGTTCAATTCCCGCTGAATGGGCTGCCGGTCGAATGAGAGGCGCTGCTCCACAACCCGCAGAAACCATTGGTCTACCACGACGTTCCGGCAAAACGCCCGGCTGCGAAGGAGCAGACGCCCGGCGATTTCTTTGAGTGTGTGCGGCAGCAGTTGCGAGAGGGTTTCCGTTTGGCGGTTTTCGTGCTGCAAACGGCGATTCAGCAGCTCACCATAGAGGGACAACTTCGCGGCGCTGTAATCTTGCCCGGCGGACAGAATCGTGTGTGCAGCCATCAAGCCGGACTCGATTGCCGGGCGTATGCCTTCACCGCTTTCGGGATATGCCAGACCTGCGGCATCTCCCACGAGCAGCACACCCTCATCAAGAATCTTGCGTTGCGATCTTCCCCACAGCCCATATGCATGACCGGCGATTCCTTTGGCCGCTGTCTCGAGGCCGCGAGTCGTGCCTAGATAGCCGACGAAGTCTTTCACATGTCGCGAAATCTCACGCGAGTCAGTGCGGCCAAGTCCCACGTTGAACCAGTTGTCTTTGCGGAAGACCCAGCCATAACCCAACAGATCGCGACAGAAGAATATCTCTGGCATGCGGCCGTCGATCTTTGAGCGTTCCGCTTGTGCCGGATTCATCTCGAATTCGACTTCCTGCGCCAATACCGGGGCCGGTGAACCCTTGTTGCCGAGATAGCGCCCGACCGGGCAGAAGTGTCCTCCGGCCCCGACTAGCATTCGTGCTCGCAGCTCGCCGTTGATGACCCAACCGCCATGCTCTCGGGCAATCGAGGTAATCGCCACTCCCTCGCGAATCGGCGCTCCACTGCGGCCGAGCAGCCACGCATCGAACTCGCAGCGACGAATGCCATAGCTGACTACCTTGTCGCCGCCGATTTCGACCTGGGGGCCGCCGATCGTACTGAGACGAAAGCCGGTGATGGGTTGCAGCACGCGCTCGCGAGGGTACTGCTCTGGCGTGAACTCGAGTTCTTCAAGGATGAGAGGAGTGATCCACCCGGCGCACAGCTTATTGCGCGGAAAGGCGGCGCGGTCGAGAACCACCACATCGAGCCCAGAATTGCGCAGTGCCCACGCGCATGAGGAACCACCCGGGCCCCCACCGATAATGGCTACATCGCACGCGTCCATAGCTCGCGGTCCGTATCCTCTTCAAAGGGAATGTACAAATGCTCTCGGGTCCAAACGATAAACGGGCTGCGACTGCCGGCAAACAGCACCTGGAACAATTGCAGGCTTCCGGTGCGGAAGGCGGCGACCGATCCGCACAGGTACAGCCGCCATGCGCGGGCAAACTCCAGGCCTTTCATGCGCACAACCGTGTCGAAGGAGGACTCGAAGCGCGCCAGCCAATGCTCCAGGGTTTTGGCGTAGTGCATCCGCAGGTTTTCGACATCCAGCACGCTGAAATTCTGCGGTTCGAATACATCCATCGATTCGCGGAGAGAGGGTGGGTACCCGCCAGGGAAGATGCGCTCGCGTATCCACGCATTGAGCGGACGCGCGCTGTTGCGGCCGATGTAGTGCAGAAAGCCACGTCCGGTGTCGCCGATGGCACGGCGAATGACTCTACTAAATTCGTGGTAGTGGTTGCGTCCAACGTGTTCCAGCATGCCGACCGAACAGAAGACGTCAAACTTGTCGCTGAGGTTGCGGTAGTCGTCTTCGATGAATTCAACCTTGCCAGTCAGGCCTTCGCGTTTGGCCCATTCGCGAGCGTAGGTGATTTGTTCGTGCGAGATATTAAACGCTTTCACGCGGACACCATAGTGTTGTGCCATGTAGATGGCGAGCGCCCCCCAGCCGCAGCCGGTTTCGACAACGGTTTCACCTGGCCGCAGACGTAACTTGCGGCAGACCATCTCCATCTTGGCTTCCTGAGCAGCTTCGAGCGAGGCTTCCAGCGTGGGAAAGTAGGCGCAGGTGTACAGCATGCGCTCGTCGAGCCAAAGGCGGTAGAAGTCGTTGGAGAGATCGTAGTGATGATGAATATTGGTGCGCGAGCCGCGGCGCGTGTTGTTCTGTAACCAGTCGAGCCATTTTCCCAGCAGGAACTTGCGCCATCTGGATATTCCACTGCGGGAAAGATAGACGCACTCCAGACTGCGTACCAGATCGCCATCCACTTCAACGCGCCCAGCGGAATAGGCCTCGCCGAAGCCCCGGTCGGGATCTTTTGCCAACGACAGTAGAGCGGGGCGGTCTTGAAAGCGTACGGTGGCGACGATAGGCTCGGAGGTTTCGGGCACGTCGCGCGTATCACGCAGGACGAGTGCAATCGGCAGGGGACCGAGCTTGCGGCGTAGCGCAGCAAGTAGCTTACGGTCGGTCCCGGAGGTCGTTGTTGGGCTCACAGCTTCCTCCCTTTTGATTTTCAGTTGGCCAGCCTGTTTGGCGGCCCAACCGTGCTTGTGTCGCCAATCTATCGTGCTGGGATGGGGGTTGTCTACGCTGCTCCTGTGGCGGTGGTGATGGTTTCCAGTCCGTGAGCCTCGGGCCCGGTTTCGCGTTGTCGTAACAAGATGGCGAAGAACAGCGCGAGAAAGCCGAGCACGCTGAAACACCACATTCCGAGAGCATAGCCGTTGAAGTTATCGAGGCCGGCATGGCCATAATCCTTGGTCGGTCCAATCAGCGCATTGAAAATCAGGAAACCCACTTGTTGCAGCAGGCTCATAAGGGCATATGCCGTGCCCAGCCGATGCTCATCGACGAGGTATGCGACGGAGGGCCACATGACGGCAGGAATCAGAGAGAAGGCAATGCCTAACATTCCCACAGGCACGACGAGAGAGATCGTGCTGTAAGCGAACAAAAGGTAGACAGGCATCATCAGGAAGGAGCCAACCACCATAAACGTAGCCCGCTTGCCAAACTTATCGGCAAGTAGCCCGAACAGGGGCGTGGCAATCATGGCGGAAAACGGCAGCAGACTGTTGTAAAAACCTGCCTGTTTCTGTGCCGAGGCGAGCGCGGTTACAGAACTGGAAAGCTGTCCCGAAAGGTGAAGAATACGGCTGGTGAACAGATCGACCGCAAATGTGCGGAACGGGTAGATGCCGGAGTAGAACGTCACGCAAAGGCCCACGACATACCAATACGAGGTATTAAACTTCAATCCTTCGGCAAAACTCAATTTGTCCGGTTCGCCGGATTTACCCAGGGCATATCGGCCTTCCGCATAACGCTCCAGCATCCAGTATACGGCCGCACCGATCACGGTCGTAGAACCAAGAGCTACGGCCAGCAACAGCGGCCCCTGCCAACTCTGTGGAGCATTGATCCCGTTGGGATAAAACGCAAACTGCGCCCAAAAGCGGGAATTGTCAGCGGCAATCGACGCCAAACGCGCAATCGTCAAGTTGATACCGAAGGCGAAGCCGAGTTCTTTGCCTTTGAACCATCGTGCCAATGCAACCGTGACGGCGACAATCTGCGATTCGGCGCCAAGACCGAGGAGCGTTCTTCCCGCAATCATGGTTTGGTAGTTGCCTTGCCACGCGGTGAGCTGGGCTCCGAGCAGGCATAGGGCCGAGAACAACATGAGTGCCTTTCGAATGCCAAAACGATCGATAAGCTTACCGCCAATGAGCAAGGTGACAATGGCGGCCGCGCTGTAGCTGGCGTTCAGCCATCCAAACATGGAGGCGGAAAAGCCAAGTTGGTCGCGAAATACGCTCTCCAGCGGATTGATGCTGTCGTAGATGTAGTAATTGCCGAACTGAGCCAGGCTGACGAAGATCAGCACCAGCCAGCGGTACAGCGAGCTGGGTTGAGGGCGTTGTTGAGTATGCACCTCAGCAGCGGGCAGTTGTCCAGCGTCCATGCGACCTCAAAGTTGGCGGGTGTTCTGCTAACTGCAAGAAGGGAAACGATAACAGAAGTATTCCCACAAGGCTACGGAGCTGGAGTTGACGTCAACCCAGATAGCCAAAGCAATTTTATTGATCTCAACCTTAATTTTTATGATTTTTATAGCTTTACATATTAAAAATATCAAGTTAGCATTGAAAATAAATTAGGTTTGAGGTCGGCATGGCTCAAGATTCCCAAAAACCCAGCGAGTGGCAGGAGCTGACACGGCTCACCCGCGGTGAGCCGATTGTGGTGGAACGGGTGCGGCTCACAGAGCGCGATGTTGCCATCGAAGGCCGATTCGAACTTCCGCAACTGGCGCGCCTCAGCTCGGAAGACCAGGTGTTTGTGGTGGCGTTTGTGCGGTCGCATGGCTCGATTAAGGAAATGGAACGGGTGTTTGGCGTGAGCTACCCAACCATTAAGGCACGGTTGACGCGCATTGCCGGGAGCCTGGAGTTTGTAGAGAGCAATCCGCAGCCGTCGCGGGCTGAGGTATTCGAGCGACTGCGCTCGGGAGAAATTACGGCGCAGCAGGCAATTCAGGAGTTGGAGAGATTGTCATGATCCCGATGGTTGGAGTGATCAGCGTGCGGCATTGGCCGCGCAGCCGCAGTTTTCGGCTATGGATTCCCTTGTTCTTGCTTTGGATTTTACTGCTGCCGCTGGCGATCTTAGCGTTACCCATTTTTCTGGTGGTGTGCCTGATCGCCAGGGTGAATCCGCTCGAGGCAATGGCGACCTTTTGGGCGATTCTTTCCGGCTGCCGCGACACCCATATTGAGATCAACAACCAGGATGCGCTGGTACTGATCCGCATCCTGTAGGAGAAGTTATGAACGAGCACAGACGACAGATTCTGGAGATGCTGGCAACCGGCAAGATTACCGCGGATGAGGCGGAGCGGCTGATTGCCGCCTTGGAAAAGAGTGACTCTCCCCTGTCCAGCGGCGGCGGCACGTCGTCGTCTGCGGCCAAGCCGAAGTACCTCCGCGTGCTGGTGGATTCCAATGACAGCGGTGACCCATATCACGGGCCGGTGAAGGTGAACATTCGAGTTCCTATGCAGTTGCTGCGAGCCGGGGTTCGACTGGCAGGACTGATTCCCGCACAAGCACGCGAGCACGTGAATGAGGCGCTGCGCGAGAAGGGCATTCCTTTTGACATCAACCAGATTCGTCCCGACAACCTTGAGGAACTGGTGGACCAGCTTAGCGACCTCACGGTCGATGTCGATGTGAATGGAAACCCAAGTGAGAAAGTCAAGGTGCGCGTCTTCTGCGAATAACAGGCGCGCCTTGAAGGATGCGAGCCCAGACGGGGATTTTCACCACGGCCTGGACCAGATTCACTCTTGCTGTAAGGTGGAGCGCCGCCGCAGCGATCGAGGAAAACCGCGCTTCAACTTTCGTCTTTGGCCGTTGCGGAAAACGCGCCACCCGTCCTTACTACAAGACTGAAATTTGTCTTAAGCTCTACGGTAGCGAACTGATGATCTTCCGATACTCCGCTTCGTTAAATGCCTTCAAGGTTTGGGTGGTGATATTCCCGAGCGAACTGACCGACAGCATGAACTTCGCGCAGACTTCGTCGCTTGGGAATTCAGCGATGATCACGGCGTCGTGATGTCCCATCGTCAGGTACCAGGAGTGAATCTTGCCACCCATAGACTCGGCAGCCTTGCGGGCAGCGTCGAGGCGCGAGGGGCTGTCTTTCACCTTCGTGATTCCTTGTGCAGTGTAACGGAGCAACGAAACATAGTGTGGCATGGGCGACCTTCCTTTCTTAACCGCGCCATTATCCACCGTGGCTAACAGGCTGCCAAGACAATTTGCCAACCCTTTGCTGGTCATTCGCCGTTGGCCTTTTCGGCAGAATAGTTGATGATTACTGCCGGCGGGAAATGAGATGACGACTGCGCCGAAAACTACAAGGTCTACAACCAGATCAGAATCTGTACCCGATGGAATTCTTGTTCGCTGGGGGCTTGCGCTTGCCAGTTGGAGCGAGCGCTGGTTTCCTGATCCGCTAGTGTTCGCTTTCCTCGGAATCGTGGTGGTTTTCCTAACCGGGCTGGTCCTCCACCAGAGCCCGTCGAAGCTAGCTATTGCCGGCGGCAGGAGCTTCTGGTCGCTGGTTCCTTTCACCATGCAGATGGTGATGATCATTATCGGCGGATATGTGGTGGCTTCGACTCCACTGGTCTTCGGCGTTATTCGATGGCTTGCCGGTGTGCCCAAGTCGCCGAGGACGGCAATTGCGCTGGTGGCGGTGTTTTCGCTGCTGACCTCGCTGATTTCCTGGGGTCTGAGCCTTATCTTCAGCGGTCTGTATGTGCGTGAACTGTCACAGCGCGTGAAGGGGTTGGATTATCGTGCCGCCGGCGGGGCTGCTTATCTCGGTCTCGGTGCTGTTTGGGCCATGGGGCTCTCATCTTCGGCGGCGATGCTGATGACAACAAAGAACACGATTCCAGCATCGCTGTTTGCCATCAGCGGCGTGATTCCCTTGACGCAAACACTGTTCTTGTGGCAGAGCATAACGCTCACAGCAGTCCTGATTGTGGTTTCTGTGGTGGTCGCGTATCTGTCCGCCCCACCGGCGGAAAAGGCTCGTACGGCCGCCGACTACGGCATCACCTTTCAGCCTATCTCGGGTGGAATTGAGTATCCCACCAAGCCGGGAGAATGGCTTGAATATAGCCCCCTGCTGAACATTCTGGTGGCCGCCCTCTTGCTCTGGTATCTCATTGACGTCTTCAGGACCTCTCCGCAAGGTGCGTCGGCTGCGCTCGATCTCAACACGTACAACCTGATGTTCCTGACAGCTGGGATACTGCTTCACTGGCGTCCCAAACGATTCATGAAGGCCGTCACGGAGTGTGTTCCGGCCACTGGCGGAGTCCTGATTCAGTTTCCTTTCTATGCGGTCATCTTTGGGATGATTGTCGGTACGGGAATTTCCGAATGGCTGGCAAGGTTGTTCGCGGCAGTAACCACTCACAACACGTTTTCCTTGCTGGTTGCGATTTACTCGGCCTTCTTGGGGATATTCGTTCCTTCGGGTGGCAGCAAGTGGATCATCGAGGCGCCATACGTTCTTCAGGCAGCAAACCTCCATCAAGTGCATCTTGGCTGGGTCGTGCAAATCTATAATGCCGCCGAAGCCCTGCCCAACCTGGTAAATCCGTTTTGGATGCTGCCCCTATTGGGCATTCTTCGCCTGAAGGCCCGCGACCTGGTGGGATACGGAATGCTACAACTCACTGTCCACATTCCCATCGTGTTCTTCTTGTGCTGGTATTTCGCGAGAACATTGCCATATCTTATGCCGGCAAAGTAGGAAGCGCCGATCTTCCGCAGAGCGATTGTGGAGCTGCTCAGCCTTGTCCGAGGCCGCTGTATTCAACATTATCCTCGAAGACGGCAACAGCTTCGGCAGTGTAGGGCGAAATTTGCAGGGGCTTTTAGCCGACTGCACCAACACTCGATCGGGCCACACCAAAAGGTCGACCGATCTACAGCTTCTTCAGCGCCTTTGCCGCTTCTTTTATCGACTGCCGGCTAGCGAAGAGGTCTTTCCACGGGTCCGGCTTTTTCATCCGCTTGGTGAAATTCGCGATAGTGAAACTGCCGGGATCGAGCGATGTTTTGACTTCCTTCCAGTCCAGCGGAGTGGATACCGGTGCGTGGGCACGGCGACGCACCGAATACGGCGCGACGACAGTCTGGCCGAATCCGTTGCGGAACGGATCCAAGTACACCCGTCCACGACGTGCAGCGATGCTGTGCTCGAAGGTCAACTCTTTAGGGTGAGCGGCAGCTACCCTCTGGCATAAGGCGTAAGCGAACTCAAGCACCTCCGAGACATCCGGGCCCACTCGAAGCGGCACGAATATGTGCAGCCCACGGCTGCCCGAAGTCTTGGGGAATGAGGTGAGCTCGAGGGCATCCAGGGCTTCTTTGAGCTGGAGTCCAGCTTTGGCCGCATCGCCAAACTTGCCGGACTCGGGATCGCAATCAAAGACAACCCAGTCCGGCTTACGCAGGTTAGTCGCACGGGTTCCCATCACATGAATGGGAATACACCCGAGATTGGCCAGCGCCAGTTGGGTTTCCAACCAGCCGCCAACCACGTAGTTCACAGCTTTGCGTTTGCCATCGGTGCTCTCAATCAGTTTGGTTGGCGTGTCGGGCGGCATGCCCATCGGCTTTTCTTTCTGATAAAAGCACTCGCCCCGCATGCCGTCGGGGCAGCGCTCCAGACTTAGCAGTCGGTCCTTCAAATATGGTTGCAGAAGAGCGAAGACCTCCGCGTAAAACTTGATGAGGTCGAGCTTGGTGTATCCCTCATCCGGCCAGAAGACCTTCTCCGGATTTGAGACTGCGATCGGCAGCCCGGAGGCGGACGGAGCCAGTGTTGTGCGGGGTGTCATTTGCTTGCCCCAGGGAGAAAAACCTCGCTGGCAGATTTATCTTCGCGCAAGCCCAGAAATACCGGTTGGCGCAGCTTCCGGTCGGATGTGATTTCCTGATACGCGATCTGCGCCACCAATTTCGGTTCGAGAGACGTCACGTCGCGCTCGCGCGGAGGATCAGCAAGTGCAGATCGCTTCGTGACGAGCGGCTGGAACTTCTTATACAGCTCGGCCAGCGAGCGCTCGTCGAAACCGGTTCCAACTTTGCCCACATAAAGCAACCTGCCGCTGTGATGTGCGCCTAGAAGCAATGCTCCGAAGTGACTGCGCGATCCGCCCGGCGCAGTGTAGCCAGCAATCACGAATTCGTCCTCCTGCTTGACCTTGACTTTACGCCAGTAGCTCGAACGCGTTTCGACGTAAGGAGACGAGAGGTCTTTGGCAATCAGACCCTCAAATTTCTTGCCTTTTGCCGTCTCGTATGCCTGAAGTCCGTTCGCAGCCAGGCGGCGCGACAGCATCAATCTGTCATTCGGGCGAACGACTTTTTCCAGCATAGCTCGTCGTTGCGAGAGGGGCTTACGACGAAGATCATTGCCATCAGCGTAGAGGCAGTCAAACAGAACGTAAATGCGTCCCTTGCTGCTCTGCTGCAACAATTGAAAGCGCGATACCCCGTCGCGATCGAACACAACGACTTCGCCGTCCAGGAGCAGCGTTTTGGGCCGGAGAGATGCGATCGCCGCGGCAACCTCCGGGTAAGTGGGGGCATAGTCGATATCGTTGCGCGACATTAGCGAAACGCGCTTTCCTTCTTTGTAGGCCAAGAATCGGTAGCCATCATACTTTTCTTCATATCCCCAACCCGGTTTATGAAACGGTTTATCAACCACAGTCGCGAGCATCGGGTGCACGCGAAAGGGAACGGTGTTGCTTTCCGACTTGGAACTGCGAGTGGCGCTTGGAGTCACCGCTTCGGCCTGTTGGAATGCCAGATGGATGGCATTTTCTTTGCCGCTCGCTTCGCCGGCTTCTTTTTCGTCGCCGCACGCTTAACTTCGGCCTTTTCAGTCGCCTGTGCCTTCTTCAGGGCGATCATCTTGGCTGAGGTCGGGTCGCCGGTTGCGGCCTTTAGCACGTCGCCTCCATTATCGTGTGCAATCTCGGTCAGCAGGCGACCGGAGACTGCCGAATAGGGCTGTTCTTCCGTGATGTCGATCTCCGAGGCATATTCATCGCGGTGCTTGATCAGCAACCAGGCGGGCTTGCCTTTGTTGGCTCCCCATCCCTTGGTACGTACCAGCACCCAAGAGCCCTGCAGCTTTTTGCCGTACAGGGTGAACTTAAGGTCGCCTTTGCGGAGAGCCTCATCAACATCGGGAACTTCAGGCTCCCACGTGCCGATGTCCCAAACCATCACCGTGCCGCCGCCGTATTCGTCAGCCGGAATGATGCCCTCGAACTTGGCATACTCGATTGGATGGTCCTCCACCTGCATCGCCATGCGTTTCACGGAAGGGTCGAGCGATGGTCCTTTGGGCACCGCCCAGGAGAGCAGAGTCCCCGCCCATTCCAGCCGAAAATCGTAATGCAGTTGTGTGGCTCGGTGTTTCTGGATTACGTAAATGAGCCGGGAAGAGGCCTTCCTGCCGGTGCGCTCCCCTGCAGGCTCCGGCGTAACTTTGAAATTGCGTTTCCTACGGTACTCGTCGAGTGACATGGCTTGTAAGTTGGATGTCGATTTTAAATGGCAGGGAGGCACTTTCGGCAAGAGAGACAACTGAATTCACACATTTTTGCGGTTCATTGAGCAGGTTGAGCGCCTGCGCCCCCCTGGTTAGTGAAAAAGCTTGCAATCCTCCGAAGTAACAGTCCATAATCCGCAATCGCTCTTAAAAGATGACACTCAAGGGGCCCATTGAAGGCAGAGGTGCATCCGCCGTCAGGCACTTCCGCTTTGCCGCATTGCTGCTGGTCCTGGGCCTGCTGACTGCATGTAAGACGCCGCAGGAAGCAGCTAATGCCGCCGCGCAACTTACGAATGTCTCACAACAGCTCACCTCTTACTACACCGATCTCTCCAATCAGGTTGCAGAGACAATCACGCTCCAGGAGATGCATTCTCAATTGATGTTCCAGACGCCTATGGATTCTTCTGTGAGGGCTGAACTCAGCACTACCCGGCAGGAACTCGCCAAGCGCGTTGCCATGGCCCAGGCTTTGGGCAAGTTGGCCACGGCGTATTCCGCGCTGGCGAACTCAAAATCGGCGACCGACATCAGCATGGCTGCCGGTGGGCTGGCGAGTGAGTGCAAATCGATTGCGCCTCTGCCGGGCGGCTCGGCAATACCCGATCTTGTCTCCGTCGCATCGCAGAACCTAGTTGAGTACATCAGGCAGCGCAAATTGCGCAAGAGCTCTGAGGCGATCAGCCAAATCGTCTCCGGCATACAGGAGATGTTTGCTTCGGAAATACCGGCATACAAGTCGCTCAATCGGCGGCGCGTGGAAATTGCGCAGCGAGTGGCTGGCGAGTTGTTGCAAAGAGATGTGGTAGATGTCGGCCCCGCCCTGGCTCCGGCACTCAGGCCGTTCAACCTCACTGCAAATCCGCAGCCGAACCAGACGACAACGGAAATGCGTACGATGGCGAGGGTTGCAATTCAGAGAACCGGTGAAACGGAGATTGAAGAATTCGCAGCTGGCACTGACTCTCTCTCGGTCGCGTTAAAGGCAGCCAGCGATCAGGTGAAACTCGCGGCCGGCAAGCACTGAGGAACGCGAAGGGGGCGTTCGACAATGGATGATGCGCTAGGCGCATTGCAGGCACAGCTCAACGCGATCGAAGATGCGCTGGATGCCTGCACCACCCAGGATCAACGCAACCAATTGCGTCCCAGCTACATTCAGGCCCAACTGAACTATCAGCGCGCGGTGAACAAGATCTTTTGGGCCAACGATCCCAAGATTACAGAGCTCGTGGCCCAGATGAAGCAAACGCAAACTTTACTGCAAGAGTTGACGCAAGAACTCGCTGATTTCG
Source organism: Binatia bacterium (assembly GCA_035638375.1). GTDB lineage: Bacteria > Acidobacteriota > Terriglobia > Terriglobales > Acidobacteriaceae > DASRAA01. Next base: position 32,441 of record DASRAA010000274.1, read on the forward strand.
CCAAGATCATTACTGCGGTCTCCACTGCGGTCAAAATCGGAACCGAACTAGCATCGATAGCGAAATAGCGACGGCCAGAATCAAGCTTCACTTCATCATCACGGACACCCTGCAATACTCCATCGGCGAAGATATTGCCGGGAGTAACCAGTTGCTGATGGCTGGTCTCTTACTGCTTGTTGGTGCGATAGATGACCGTCTCCGCTCCGTTCTCGTTGACTTTGAAATCCGACGGAATCGTAAACAGCGAGGGGTCGGGTTCCGAGCGCTGAACATTGGTCAGCTTGAAAGTTTGCTCCCCCATCCGCGGATCGTTGCGCTTACTCAACACCACGGTCTTCAGCTCGGGAGAAGTCCACACTTCGGTGACGATGCTGATGGGTCGATCATTGCCGATCTTGCCTGCCGCAATCGTTTCCGTTGTTCGCACCCCGGTCGCCTGGACACCTTCAATCACTTGTGTGCCCAGGTCTTCGGTGGTTACTTCGCCGGCGGCATGTTCGGCGAGATGCTTCTGCTGCCACATGAAGTTCACTCCCGGAGGCGGAGCCCCTGGCGGAAGTGGCCCGGCAATCTGCCCATCGGCCGGACGCACCACCACGGTGCGAGTCGTGATTTCTGCCGATGCCATTCCCGGCTTGCCAGGAGGCATCGCATGCTTCCAGGCCGTCTTGTCGGTGAGGTTGAGGGTGTAAGCGACGCCTGCGACTGGATCCTGGATCATCACGAGGTGCGGGGCATCTTTGGGGACGGCGGCACCGATGGGCGGTAATGGAGTGTCCTGCCGAGTGCGTCCCTGCGAGTCGCGCGCCGATGAGCCGCTGGAGGTTTGCGTGATGTGTGTCCCGTCGGCAAGAGTCTGCACCGACTCGTTGGTGATGGTGGCCGAGTAGGGTGCTCCCGTGACCGCTACTCCGGGGGGGCCACCGGCCACACCGAACGCAATTGCGCCAGCCTGGATCGGAGCTTGAAATACGACATCAGGCACGCCCTGTGCGAGGGCGAAACCGGTAGTGAGGGTGACAATCAACGCGAGTTTCATGGCAGCGTACTTCTCCCTGGTGAGTTGCATAGTTAAGGTTGCAAACGGATGCTTTGCACCGATCCGTCAGGGGCAAGACTGGCGACGTAGGCGACGCCCTCAGGCACGGCTCCGGGCGGGAACATGGCTTCCGCGGGGATGGCGATCTGTATGGCGGATGGAGCTGGTGACTCCGCAGCCTGGGAATTACTTCGTACGTGGCGCTGGTGGGCCACGGGCGTCGACTGCGACTGAGTCGGCCTGGCAGGCTCGGCAGAGGATTCGACAACAGCCGGGGTAGTGACGTTCGCAGTTTCACTGACGATTTGGGCAGGCTTGTTCGGCCGGAGCGACATCAAAGCTACCAACAGGATGGCAACTACCGCAGCTGCATATGGCGCCCAGCGCGGAATTCGATTGGCGGAAACTGCGAGCGGCTGCGACTGACCCCTCATCACGTAATAAGCCGTGAAATCTCGAGAGGCGCTCTCATACAAAGCCACCTGCCGGCGGCAGTCCGCACATGACTGCACGTGCTTCTCAACATTTACCGCTATATCTGAAGCGAGTTCTCCATCTATCCAAGCAACCAGATTGCCATTGAAGTTACACATCGCATTTCTCCGCTAACTTGTTCACAGCACGTGAAACAATGTCGGCAATGGTAGAGACCGGGATTCCCATTACTTCACCGATTTCCCGGTAGCGCAACCCTTCCGCGCGAAGCATAAGGCACTGGCGTTCCTGCTCCGAGAGCGAGTGCACGGCGGCGTTGAGTCGTTCAAATCTCTCTTTTGCCAAAACGACCTGCTCTGGACTTGCCTCCCCTGAGGCGGCGTCTGCAATCGGTTCGAGCGATTCGCCCATGCGCCGGGCATAACTCTGCTGGCAATTACGGGCCCCATTGTGCGCCACGCGGAACAGCCAGCTGCGAATGTTGTCTCGCGAGCCGCCTGCCGCCAGGTGCTTGTGCAGTTGCAGGAAGCTGTCCTGTACGACGTCCTGCGCCTCTTCCGGCGACAGGCCGAGCCCGGTGAGGTAGCGAGCCAAAGGTTTGCGGAGCTCCTGAAACAGCGTGGTCGCCTCGTAGGCATCAGTTGCGAAACGCGAAAGCGGCAGGCTCAGGGATATCGAATCGCCACTCATAAGGTCTTCAGAATCGCGCCTCTATGTATAGAACATTTGACGGATTGAGTTTTCCGGCGAGAGTTGTCGGGGCGGCGGGTAGAGGCGAGAATTCGTGGCAAATTATCAAGAAATTTTTTGATCTCATGGGCTCGTAGAATCAATGGATTAGCCAGAACCTATCGTAAGCCATTGATTGCCGGTTTTGGAACCGGCAGACAATTTCGTCGGCAATGTGCTTGAGCAGGGCGCCTTAGACCTAGCATTTGCGCAGAGGGTCGTCTGCAACACTTGCACCCGGCGTTTAATTCGCGCCTGTTACAAGGTGGTGCATAATTGGGAGCGCTTCTTAAGACTGCCAGAGAAACAAGACCTTGCGATGACAGGTGAGGCACCAAGCGACTACGTGCTCGCAACCGGTGACGCGGCGGCAGAGCGGTTGCGGCTGTTGAATGATATTTTCGGCCTAGGTACACATAGACTGCTGCGGACTGCCGGGCTCACACCGGGGATGCAGGCGGCTGAGGTCGGGTGCGGTAATGGACTTATATCCATCTGGATAGCTGAACGAGTCGGCTCCGACGGTTCTGTGACTGCTGTGGATAGCAGTTCAGAACAACTGCAAGTGGCGAAACGAAACGCCGAATCAGCGCAGATCAGGAACGTTTCTTTCCATCATGCTGGGGCATACGAGACTGGCTTACCAACGGAGTCATTCGATTTGGTTTTTTCACGATTTCTGATGTGCCATTTGGCCGAGCCGGCACGGGCGCTGGTTGAAATGCGCAGGTTGCTCAAGCCGGGCGGAGTGTTAGTGTGTGAAGACCACGACGATGGAGGCATTTTTACGGAGCCGCCGACGCGAGCCTATCGCCGGCTCGTAGAAATCAGTGAGGCTGTAAACCGAGCCCACGGTCTGGACTCCTACATTGGGCTAAAGCTACCTCGCCTGATTCAGAAGGCGGGATTTGCAAATCCTGAAGTGCAGGTTGACCAGATTGCAGTTCTGAGGGGACCCGCCAAGAGGTTCTGGGAACTCACGTTGCGTGAGGCTGGTGCTGCGATTTTGGCGGCGCGTGCTTCGTCCCCCGATGAACTGGAAGCGATTTACCAGGAGATGCAATCGATCGCAGAGGATGATTCCATATTGTTGATGCTGGCCAGAGTCACACAGGTGTGGGCACGCAAGCAGAAGGTCAGCAATCCCGAAATTGCTGTAGGCGAAGAAGGACGCCAGGGCGAACCATGACACAAGAACGCGGGACGGCGATGACCGCCTTTCGCTGAAGAGGACTGGTAGCTCGTCGAGCTCTCGACTGCTGAATCATTGGAATGCTCTACCGTTTTCAAGCAGCCACTGATCTAGTGTGATCGGCTTCCGGCCGAGTACGCGTTCGACATTGTCAGTGACTGTTGCAAGACGTCCTTCACGAATTGCCCGCCAAAGGCGAACATGAGCTTCCGTCTCCTCCGATGACCCGCTTATGCGCGAATACAGTTGGCGAGCCTCCTCGTCAGAGATCGGTTGAAAAGTGAGCGGCTTCCCAATGGCGGCTCCAATCCTTGCGGTTACCTCAGGGAAGGTCAACGCCTCAGGACCCGTAATCGGCAGCGATTGGCCGTCATACATGCGCGTCGTCAACGCCATCACCGCAACTGCCGCGATATCGTCGGAATGAATGAAGGCCCTCCTCCCGTCGCCCGTGGATGTGCGCACGACGCCCTCGGCCTTGATCGAGGGCGCCCAGGCAAGCAGGTTCGCCATGAAGCCTGTCGGCTGCACGAACGTGAACGGAACTCCGCTGGCGCGGACGGCTGCCTCGCCCTGCTCATGCCATGCACCGATAGCCAGTCCTTGCCGCACGTCCATAGAGGAGAGTTTGACGAGATGCTTTACACCCGCCGCCTGTGCAGCCTTGGCTGCCGCTTCATCGCGCACTGGAATCTGGGGGCCGCTATTCAAGAGAAAGAACTCGTCAACGTCATCCAGCGCGGCCTTCAGGGCTTCGGAGTCGGCGAGATCGCCCTCGAACACTTCCACGCGATCCCCGAACTGTAACATCGCCTTGTGCCCGTTGCGGACAAATATCCGTGGCTTAATGCCGCTCCCGATCAAAAGCTCGACTACCTTCGATCCAACATTCCCGATTGCGCCGGTGATGAGGTATTTCATCATCATCCTCCTTGATAATGTGTATGTTTGCTCATATGTTGCCAGAAGGGTACGATAGCGTATGGGGCATGTCTACTCGCTTATGAAGCGCCCATATCTTCATGCAAATCCATAGCGAAAGAAGATTATTTGTAGATTTGCTCATATTTGGTTTGTGGGAGCCGTCGTGACTTTGAGGATCACACACAAGTCGGTTCGACGGCGGCCGAAGCAGCGTCGCGCGCGGCAGACGGTCGATGCGGTCCTGGATGCAGTTGTAAGAGTGTTAAAGCGAGAAGGCGTTCAGGGGGTTACCACGAACCGGATTGCCGAGGTAGCAGGGGTAAGCATCGGCTCTGTTTACCAGTACTTTCCCGACAAGCAAGCGATCTATGTCGCCTTGCACCAGCGCCACATCGATCAGATTGATCGCATGGTGGAGACCACACTCATCGGACATGCTGCGTCATCTCTCGACGAGCTGATACGGGCCATGATCGAGGGAATGATTGATGCGCATAGCGTGGATCCCGAACTCTATGAATTGTTGGCGACCGAGGTTCCCCACCGGGCGGACGGAACACGCGACTTCGCTGTGCGTTTGCATGGCGCTTTCCGGCTTGCACTCTCGGCGAGAGCAAATGAGCTAAACAAGGGCCGCGACCTCGACAAGCTGGCGTTCGTTGTCACAAACATGGTGGAGTCGCTTTCCCATGGGGCATTGTTCCAGCGTCCTCCTCGCCTCTCATTCGCTGCTGCGAAAGCAGAGGTCGTCCGAGCCGTCCTAGCCTACTTACATTCATAGACTCGCCTACGCTCCCACGTATCTTGCATACAGACTACGGGCGACGGCGGCGTCGGTGGTGCCTTTAATGATGGCGCGGCCGTCGGGGAAGAGGGTCATTTCATAAGGATCGCGCCAGAATTTCAGCACGAATTCGTTACGTTTTACCTGGCCGTGCGGCGTGAGGCGGCGGGTGATCTCTGCGAAGTCAATGGGGCGGCGGCGTTCGTGAATTTGCACCGAGTTGCGGCCACACAGTGAAATGTGGGGGCGGCCTTCTCCGGCAAGGTGGACAAAATCGCGCTCCCCGCAGGCCCGGCAGCCCTGGCGTGGGTACGAGGCCGAGACCTGGGCGAACTGGTTGATCCATACGTCGCAGGAAAGGAGCGTGCGGCGGATGCGGTTTCGTGCGCCGATGATGATCTTGACCGCCTCGGTGACTGCGACGGAGGCAACCATCGTCACCGCTGAATTCAGGATGCCAACCGTGTCGCAGGTCTCAACTAGTCCGGCGGGCGAATCGGGAAAGATGCAGGCGAGGCAGGCGGTTTCGCCCGGGAGGACATTCATCGTGACGGCGTAGCTGCCGACTCCGGCGGTGTAGATCCAGGGAAGGTTCTCGCTAACCGCGTAATCGTTGATAAGGTAGCGCGTCTCGAAGTTGTCGGTGCCGTCCAGGATGAGCTGAACCTCCCCCAGCAACTCTTCAGCGTTGCCGGGAACGAGGTCGGAGGGGTGCGCTTCGACGCTGATCTCAGAGTTGAAGCTGGCGATCTTGCGTGCGGCGGCGATGGCCTTGGGCAGCGACTCGACGGCGTCGGCCTCGTCGAAGAGCACCTGGCGTTGCAGGTTGCTGGGTTCGACATAATCGCGGTCGATGATGCGCAGGTATCCGACCCCGGCGCGCGCAAGGAGAGAGCACAACGCGGAGCCAGTAGCGCCACATCCAACCACAGCGACGCGAGCCGCGGCGAGGCGTTGCTGGCCCTCTGAGCCTACCGGCGGGAAGAGAACTTGGCGGGAATAGCGCTCGGCGAATTCCAATGCGGTAGCCCCCGAAAGGAAGGGACGGCGAGAGCAGAGCCATTCACCCGACGCAGAGAAAAAAACCGTTATCGTCGCGGAACTGGGGGTCAGCGCAGCCCCTTTCGTTCGTTATTATAGGTAGGCCACAGAGGTTTCGTCTCGGCGAGCGCAACTCGCAAGACTCGCAGAAGGAAAGCGGGTTAAGGCATAGGTCTGCTGGTTTGCCGGCGAGGAACGGGTGGCGCGAATTGGGCACCGAAATCCGCGACCGGCAACATCACCAAGGGTTACGGGCTTGAGGAAGACAATAACGCCATCCAATTTCGGAGTGGCAGTACTGGGCGGGGTATTGGCGCTCGGTATACAGCTCATTTGGGCGCAGAATCCTCCTCAATCGCAAGTTCCTGAAGGCCAAGCCCTACAAAACCAGTCCCCAACATTGCCCGCCCTGAACGGTGCCGCCAAGTACCAGGGCGAGATAGTACGCGACATCCAGTTCAAGGGGATCGGGGGGACCAATTCGGAAATGCTGCGCGGGCTCGTGCTGGTGAAATCGGGCGAGCCGCTGGACCGGGAAGAGCTACGCGAGTCCATCCGCGTCTTGTATTCGACGGGGCGATTCTCCAGCCTGCATGTGGAGGCGTTGCCTGCCCAAGATGGCGGCATCAACCTTACTTTCGTAACCACCGAGAACTATTTCAATGGAGACGTAAGCGTTGATGGTCTGAATACAAGGACGCCTCCCAAACCCCACCAGCTTGTGAACGCTAGCAAACTCGATCTCGGCGAATTGTACTCGGAAGACAATGTGAAGCTGTCGGAAGAGCGCATGAAAAAAGTGCTCGCTGACAACGGCTATTACCTAGCGACCATTACCCACGAACTGATGCCGCACGAAGATACGCGGCAGATGGATATCGCCTTCCATGTGACACCGCGAGAGCTGGGGCGTGTGGGGAAGGTGACGATTAGGGGCGATACGGGATTGCAGCCGGGACAGGCCGAGCAGATCACGAGGCTGAAGGCCGGCAGAAAGGTGAAGAACGCCAACCTGAGCCGAGCGCTGGAGCGTTTGCGGAAGCATTACCAGAAGAACAAGCATCTTGAGGCGCAAGTATCGCTGACCGACCGCCAGTACAATCCCGAGGACAATACGCTCGATTACACCTTTGAGGTGGAGCAGGGCGCGAAGATTGTCATCGTTGCCGAGGGAGCGAAGATTCGCGGTGGCCAGATGAAGAAGCTGATCCCGGTTTACCAGGAAAATGCCGTTGACGACGACTTGCTCAATGAAGGCCGCCGCAATTTGCGCAACTACCTTCAGACGCAAGGCTATTTCGACGCTGACGTCGAAGTGGACCGGCGGCCTGTTCCGGACCAGGACTTAGTCAACATCGTCTACAAGATCGACCAAGGAAAGAAGCACCAGCTGGCGGCGATTCTCATTTCTGGCAACCACTACTTTAACGAAGACACGATACGCGAGAGGCTGAGCGTGCAACCGAAGAGCTGGATCCTCACCAACGGGCGATTCAGCCAAAAAATGATGTCGAACGACGTGAACGCCATCAAAGCGCTGTATCGGGCAAACGGCTTCGAACAAGTGAGGGTCGATGCGACCGTGGAAGATAACTACCAGGGGCGCTCCAGCGAACTGGCGGCGGTTTACAAAATCACAGAAGGCCCGCAGACGTTGGTGAAGAACCTGGTAATCCAGGGCAATGAGAGTTTTTCAACGAAGGAACTTGGCCCCTTGCTGAGCACGGTTCCGGGTCAGCCGTTCAGCGAAGTGAGCATGGCGAGTGATCGCGATGCGGTCATTTTCTTTTACTTCAATCACGGATATCCGGACGTACAGTTTGATTCCACAGGTACCCCCGTTGCGGGTGACCCGAACCGCATGGATGTCACCTACAAGATTGTGGAGGGGCAGCACGTCCAGGTGAATCAGGTCATCGTAACCGGACTACTGAACACACGCCCTTACATCGTGGACCGTCGAATTCGCATTCAACCGGGCGACCCCTTGAGCCAGGCGGAGATGATTGATTCGCAGCGGCGTTTGTACAACCTGGGCATCTTCAACCAGGTGGACATGGCGGTGCAGAACCCCGAGGGCATCGAGCCGCAAAAGAACGTGTTGTTCAACCTGAGTGAAGCTCCGCGCTGGACATTTCGCTACGGTGGTGGCATCGAGTTTGCCACAGGGAATACGCCGGCGATCAACAACCCCAAGGGGAAAGCCGGTGTGAGTCCGAACGCGGTGCTGGAGATTACTCGGCTGAACATGTTCGGACGCGATCAGACACTGAGTATACGTGCGCGCGTTGGCCTGCTCACACGACGTGGCCTCATCAGCTACAATGCGCCACGGTTGTTTCAGAAGGAAAACTGGCGTTTTACGCTCAGCGCGTTCTATGACAACACGGTGAACGTGAACACGTTCACGTCGGAACGCTTGGAAGGAGCGATCGGGGCCGAACAGAAGTACAGTCGTGCGGTCACTTTGCTTTATCGGCTGTCGTATCAGCGGGTGAAGGTCGATCCGGCGAGCCTGGTGATTGACCCAGCGCTGATTCCGCTTTATGCCAAGCCAGTGACAATTGCGATGCCGAGCATGACGTGGGTGCAAGACCGGCGGGACAATCCAGTCGATACCAAGAAAGGCAGTTACAACCTGGTGAACCTAGGATTGGCGACCAGCGTACTGGGCTCGCAGTCGAACTTCGGCAAGGTGCTGCTCCAGAATTCAACCTATTACACGTTCCGACGCAAGTGGGTATTCGCGCGCAACACGCAGATTGGTATCGAGCATCCCTACGGAACCAACTATTATCCCGGGGGATCGGCCACTGCGATTCCGCTGCCGGAGCTGTTCTTCGCTGGCGGCGGGAATTCGCTGCGTGGCTTCGCCATCAACCAGGCGGGTCCGCGCGACCTGCAGACCGGCTACCCGATCGGCGGCCAAGGACTGTTTGTCAACAATTTCGAAGTCCGTACGCCACCGGTGTTGTTGCCATACGTGGGCGATAACCTCAGCTTCGTGTTCTTTCACGATATGGGGAACGTATTCGCACAGGCGAACCAGATCTGGAGCGGTCTGGTGCGCTTCAATCAACCGTCGATTGCCGCGTGCGCGCCGCCGAGTTCGACGGTCGGTTGCAACTTCTCATACAACCCTCAGGCCGTCGGAATAGGCCTGCGTTATAGAACGCCGGTTGGACCAGTGCGCGGGGATATCAGCTACAACTTCAATCCCACCCGATATCCGGTTCGCGACCAGAACCAAGTTCAGACCCTCAGCCATTGGAATTTCTTTTTCAGTATCGGACAAACATTCTGATGAAACTCCTACGATACGTCGCAATTGTCGTTTTACTGCTTGCTCCCGCCGCGGCTTTCCCGGGAGAGGTCATCGACGGCGTAATCGCCACAGTCAGTCGCAAACCTGTGCTGCAAAGCGAATGGGACGACGCAACCCGCTTTGAGGCGTTCATGCAGCAGAAGCCGTTAACCGCCGTCACCGACAAAGATCGCGTCGACGTATTGCAGCGCTTGGTTGACCGACGCTTGCTCGAAGCGCAGATGAATAGCCCGAATTTCCTTGCGCCGTCCGGTGATGAACTCCGCACTAACCTGTCAAAGCTTCGTGCGCAGATTCCCGCGGCCAAGGACGACAAGGGTTGGCAGGCGGTGCTGGCTGCCTATGGTTTCAGCGAACGCGAGGTCGAGGACCATCTGCGCGAACAAATGCAGATGATGAACTTCGTCGAGGTTCGCTTGCGCCCTACCATTCACGTTCAGCCGGAAGAAGTGGAAGCGTACTACCGGGCGCAGATCCTGCCGGATCTGCAAAAAGCGGGAGTGAGGATGGTGACGTTGCAGGAAGTGGGGCCGAAGATTCGCGAATTGCTCGTTCAGCAACACATGGACCAGTTGCTGGACGCATGGCTGCATAACCTGCGCCAGCAGACGCCGATCCACAGCAGTGTGCCCCTGCCGGCGTGGGGACACGAGGTGATGGGCGGAAACTAGTTATGGCCGAGAACGCAAAAGTCCGGCTAACGCGCTTCCCGTGGTGGTTCTGGGTGGTGATGGCCGGGCTGTTTTTCGTTCTTGTCGTGGCCTTGGGCTGGTTCCTGCAGAGTCCTGCATTCAAGGACATCGTTCGTCAGCGGGTGATTGCCGAACTCGAGAAAGCTACTGGCGGCACGGTGGAGATGGGCTCGCTCACCTGGAAGGTGTCGAAGTTGGAGGTGGAAGCTAAAGACATCACAATTCACGGACTCGAACCGGCGCGCGATGTTCCGCTGGCGCACGCCGACCGGCTGTATGCGCGCGTGCACATCATTTCGTTCTTTCGTGCTGAGATTGATCTTCTGCAGCTCACCCTGCAGCGGCCGATCATTCACGTCATCGTGAAGCCGGACGGCTCGACCAACCTGCCGGAACCCAAGGTGAAGTCAACCGGCGCCGACCCGATGCAGCAGCTGTTTGATCTGGCCATCGGCAAGGCTGAGGTTCACAACGGCGCGATCCTGCTGAATGAGGAGAAGATCCCGCTGGACTTCAAAGCCTATGATCTAGGGCTCGTCATGGGCTACCAGAGGATCGACAAGCGCTACGACGGCTCGGTACAAGTCGGCAAAATGGATGCGCGGTTTTCTGACTTGCGCGATATTTCGGCAGCCGCCACTGCGGAGTTCAGCTTGTGGCGCAACCGCGCTCAGGTGAAGTCACTCAAACTCACTTCGCAGAGATCATTGCTAGAGCTGAGCGGTACGGTTGATGACTTCAACCACCCGAAAGCCCAGCTGGATTACTCGGGAACTTTCGATCTGGTACAGATGGGCGATATCGTGCGGATTCGCGAGTTACGAGGCGGAGGAGTCAACATCACAGGATCGGGCACGTTCTCGGTCGACAACCTGGCGACAAGTGGCAAGATCGTTTTGCGCAACGTGGATTATCTCCAGCCGAGCTTCGCCATCCGCAACGCGAGCGCAGGTGCCGAGTACGCTTTAGATCAGGAGCACATCCTGCTCCAGAAGATCGATGCACACCTGCTGGGCGGAACGATTACTGGCAGCGCCGAGATCAAGCACTACGCGCCTGCGCTAGAAACCAGTAGCACACAGCTTAGTACGGAAACGCTAAAGACAGGTAAGTCACCAGCGGTCGGGAATACGGCAAGCGCCCATCACGCTCTTGCCATCCAGCAGGGCTCGGCGAACCTGAAGGTCGCCCGTGTTTGGCTGGGCGAAGTGGTGCGGATGGTTTCCAGCAGAAACATGCCCCTGGAAAAGCTGAAGGCGACCGGCACCGTGAACGGCACATTGGACCTGAGCTGGAAAGAGTCGATGCAGCGCATGCTGGTGGATCTTGCGCTCGACGTGAGCGCGCCTGCGCAGGCTGCTCCGGATGAGCTGCCGATTGGCGGGACATTGCGCGGGCGTTACGATCTCCGTTCCGGAAACACCGATATTGCAGCGCTAAGCCTTGCCACTCCGCACACCGAGATGAACCTGTCCGGGGTGCTGGGTTCGCGTACCGTGCAGCTTCGCGTTGCTGCCAATACCAACAGCCTGCAGGAATTCGAGCCGCTGCTGAGTGCCATGGGACAGTCGCCGATCCCTATCGAGATCAATGGGCGAGCCAGCTTCAATGGCACCGTGACCGGACGTCTCAACAACCCCGACATCGCGGGACGTTTGTTAGCGACCGATTTCAGTTACGTCTATACGCCTGCAGCACCGCCGCCGCCTCCCCCGCCCCGCACCGGTCTCCTGAGTTCCGTGCTGCATTCGGGTGAGACTCCGCCCACGCCGCCGCCACCCTCGCGTCGTATCCATCTGGATTCGGTTGCCGCCGACGTGCAGTACGGGCACGGTTTATGGGCGGTGCAAAACGGTGTGGTCCAGCAAGGTGCCGCTCAACTCAACCTCGACGGGTCAGTCCATCTTCAGAACGGAACCTTCAGCGACAATTCTCCGTTCGAATTGAATGTGTCTTTGCACAATGCAAATTTGTCGGATTTGCAGAAGACTGCGGGCGCTGACTATCCGGTCTCCGGGGTTCTCAACGTCAGCCTTCATGCGACAGGAACGAAGGCCGATCCGCATGGAAAGGGCAGCATCTCTGTCACCGGAGGACAAGCATATGGCTACACGATCAAGGCCCTAGCGTCGGACATCGTGCTGGCTAACCAAGAAGCGGAGCTTCAGAACATTCGGCTTGAGGCTCTAGGGGGCACGATGTCAGGCAGCGCTGCCTACAACCTGCAGAACCGCCAAATCCGCGCCGACTTGCGGGCGCAGAAGATCGACTTGGCACAGATTCAGCAGCTGCAGTCTGTTCCTGTGCAGGAACACGGAACCGCCAGCTTCTCGCTCAAGGCTTCTGGTCTGCTGCAAAAGCCGTCGGTCGATGCACACTTGGAGATCGTAGATCTGGCGCTGAATGATGAGTTCCAAGGCACGCTGACGCTGGACGCGGTCACGCGAGCAGACCGACTGGTGATCAGCGGGCGTTCGCAATTCCAGCGTGCTTCCCTGATTTTCGACGGCTCGATTGACGAAAAGGGCGATCTGCAGAGCGAGATGCGCCTGCAGTTCAGCCAATTGGATATCGATCCATTTTTGGCGGCAGAACTCAAGACCCATATCACCGGACACTCGTCACTGAACGGACGCGCAAGCTTGAGCGGTCCCCTACGTCAACCGCGGGCATTGACCGGCTCGGTTGTAGTGGATGCCTTCTCTGTCGAACTGGAACACGTCACTATTCAGAGCGACGGTCCTGCGGAGATGGAATTGGGCCACCAGATGCTCACGATAAAACAATTCGGATTGCGGTCACAGGACACCAAGTTGAGCTTGGGAGGAAGCATCGACTTTAAGGGCGACCGGCCTTTAGACCTCTACGCCAAAGGCCACCTCAACATGGAATTGTTTCACGCCCTCGATAATGAGATCACCTCGTACGGTACTACCGACGCAGAGGTCACGGTAAGGGGCACAATGGCGAAGCCCCTGATGAATGGTCGGGTGGTCATTGCCCATGCCGGCTTCTCGGTCATCGATCTTCCGGCGGCGCTGGGTGAGCTCAACGGGACCATGGTGTTCAATCAGGACCGGTTGGAGGTGGAGCATCTTGCCGGCCGGGTTGGGGGCGGACAGGTGACCTTCGCCGGCTATATCAGTTACGGCAAGACGATCGCCTTCGACCTTACGACGCAAGGGACCGACATTCGCTTCCGTTATGGAGGTGTGAGCATCACGGCTGATCAGCAACTGCGGCTCCATGGCACGCTCAAGGCAGCCACCCTGACTGGCGAAGTGACCATTACACGCTTCGCCCAGATTCCGGCGGTGGACATCGGCTCTACCTTTGCGGTGCAACCTGCAAGTGTTCCCAATCCGTCATCGCCGCTCAACAATTTGCGGCTGGACGTGCACATCACCTCTTCGCCGGAACTGACAGTGCAAACCACGCTTGCCAAGCTGTCGGGCGACGTCGATCTTCGGCTGCGGGGAACAGGCGAACGCCCAACGTTGCTGGGCCGCATCAACATCGCAGAAGGCGATATCAAGGTAAACGGCACCAAGTATCACCTCGACCGCGGCGACGTTACCTTCGCTAACGCGCTGCATATCGACCCGATACTCGACGTCGAAGCGACCACTCGCGTGCGCGACTTCGATATCACCATCGGCCTGCACGGTACGCTAGAGAAGCTGACGATGACCTACCGCTCCGATCCGCCCCTCTCCAGCGATGACATCATCTCGCTTTTGGCGTTCGGGCAAACCCAGGAGGAACGCTTCGCCTCCAGCAGCACGTCGAGTCTGGGAGAAGGAGCAGGGAACATTGTCCTGGGGCAATTCATCAATCAGATGGTCAGCAATCGTGTTTCAAAGTTGTTTGGCGTGAGCTCGATTAAGATCAATCCGGCGCTGGGTGGGCCCGAAAACAACCCAAGTGCGCGCCTTACCATTGAGCAGCAAGTTTCGAACAACGTCACCTTGACTTACATCACGAATCTTACCCAGTCAGCGCAGCAGGTGATTCAGTTTGAGTACAACATCAACTCGGAATACACGGTGCAGGGCATTCGCGACGAGAACGGAGTTGTGAGCTTCGATCTGCTGATTCGGAAGCGAAAGAAGTAGTGCGGAGGAGGCGCTGAAATGGCGCCGTTCTGGGGCGAAGATGGAAACGCAACCGGCGATACGGCAGTCCGCCGCGCCCGCATGGTCGACGAGCAATTGAGGCGACGCGGCATCTGCGATGAACGGGTGCTGCAGGCCATGGAGAAGGTTCCGCGGGAGAATTTCATCGCACCGGAATTGCAGGGGCAAGCCTACGCCGACGCCCCTTTGCCGATCGGCTCGGGTCAAACCATTTCTCAGCCATTCATGGTGGCGACCATGGTCGAGGCGCTGGAAGTCGCTCCCACAGACTGGGTGCTGGAAGTCGGCACTGGCACGGGTTATGAGGCCGCCGTACTCGGAGAACTTGCCGCTGGGGTCTGGACCATCGAGCGTCATGCTGGGCTCGCGGAACGCGCGCGACAGATGCTTGAGGAAATGGGCTACTCCAATGTGCACGTGATCTGGGGCGACGGAAGTGTCGGGCTGCCGGAGCACGCTCCCTTCGACAAGATTCTGGTGGCGGCCGGTGCGCCGCAAATTCCGGAGGCGCTCACCAATCAATTGGTCGAGGGTGGCAGGCTGGCCGTTCCGGTCGGTACCCGCACGGAGCAGCAATTGTACATTGTGCGAAAAACTGCCGAGGGCCCGGTCGTATCCAGCCGCGTGCTGTGCTCCTTCGTGCCTCTCGTGGGTGAGCAGGGCTGGAAGCCGTAGCAGCTTTGCAGAAAGTCACCTTCGCTGTTGCGGAAATTCTCTCAGGAGGCCGAAGCCCGGATAAATCTTCACGGCTGAGGGCAGGACTAAAGTCGTGCCCACAAAACCGTCGCAAAGCTTCTCGCACACTGCTAATTGCTCAACGCAACAGCAAGACCGTTGCCGCTGTAATGACACCGACTGCAGCAAAAACGATGCCAAGACCCCAGTACAGCTTGCGTCCGGTGAGTAGGGTTATTGAAGTTACGACCAATGCAATTTCCAGGAATACCTCGCCAAGATCGAAGCGATCGGCGCGGCTGGTCTCGTGTTTTAGCTCGTTCTCAAGTCCGCGGGCTTCGTTCTGTATCTGTTTCTGATCTTCGTGGTAGCGCTCGATATCGGTCTCAAACCGCTTGGCTACCTGCTCCGCCTTTTCGTTTTTGGCTTCCAGAGCATTGAGCACATCGTGGAGCGCTTCGAGGTTGTTGCGGCGAAGATTCTTGGCTTGGTAGTAGGCCCACTTATCGGTGACTTCGTTCTGCAACAGGATCTCTTCCGTGTGCGCCCGATGTCCAAGTAAGGAAACGGTCGCCACCAGCACCGCCGCCACCGCCATGGTGAGACTTACCGGCGCCAGTTCCCTACGTTCTTTAGCCGCCTCGGCACTCTCTTTCAGTTCGTTCATTTCCTCGCTGGCTGACATACAATCTCCAGAAATCTTGGCTTCCATAAGAAGATACTATGGGCCTGTTTGGCAAGAACAAGTTAACGATTCTTCGTGCACTTCAGTGAACGTCATAGACGAACATCGAGCGGTCTAGCATTTGCGAGGGCTTGTAGTTTAACAACCACCGGTAGCTATTGGGATCCGGGAGTACCTGACCGGAGAGTGCACTGAGTCCGGCAATCACTTTACCGTTGACTGGTTGGTTGGGCTCAAGGGGCAGCGCGCGCACGCCATACAGCGCCGGATTGACCGATCCGAAGTACGCCAGGTGAGCTGGTTCGTTGAGGTGTTTGAATTCGTACTCGCGCACAGCAATGAGGCCTTGTCCCCAGTCGAGGTTACTGTCGGTGAGGAAACGCCAAGCATTTTGTGGCCGGACGAGGACGTTGAAATACGCGAGGTAATCCGGCGCGGGGCGTAACGCATCGGCGGCATTGAGCGCCAGCACCAGCAACAGCACAATAACGTTGTAGTTGATCCGCTTAGGTCCCCACCAGGTGGGGATTTCTGCGCCGATCCGAGCCTTCAGCGCGACAACGTGCTCCCAAATCGAGCCTGCGATCGTGAGTGCAAACGGATAAAGCGGCAGGATGTGACGTTCTCCAATGTCATAGCGTGAACGCACGGCAAAGAGGAAGAACACAACGGCGAAGGAGCACATAACGAGCAAGTCGCCGGGAGCGCGGCAAACTCGGCGTACCCCCATGAGCAATGCGGCCAACAAAAGCGCGAGCAGCACGGTCGGCCACTTTAAGGCAATTGCTGCCAGGTAATACAGTTTGATACCGCCCGTAGGATAGATTTTGCCGAAGAACCATGCCGGCCGGCCATGCTTGTTGCTGAACGCGACCTCACGCAGACCTTCGAAGAACTCTCCGGCCGGCACGTACATGCTGAGGTGCAATTGCGACTTTGTCGGCCAGGTTTTCACTCCACGATTTGGGAACGTCGCAGTGACCTTTGCGTCGCCCACCGTTAAGTGAGAAACGTGAAAGAAGTAACCGGCCCAGAGCGTGACGACTGCGAGTAACAGCGCAACCAGAGCAGCGCTCCAGTTCCACTGCAGTGGACGCCATGTCCAGCGATCAGGCTTGAGTACGAGCATCAGCAACAACGCGAGTAAAACCAGAGGTGGCGCATAGAATTTGGCCAATAGCAGCCCGCCGAGTGCCAATCCTAAAAGAGTGGTTTGCCACCAGTTTGGCTTCTGTCGCCAGCGAATCAATTGGAATGCGACCAGAAAAATAAAGAGCGTTCCGATGCCGTCCGTCGTAGCGACGGAAAAGTTCGCGATCAACGAAGGTGTGAACGTGAACAGCGCCAGTGCGACATTGGCTGCACCCAGCGAGAACAAGCGGCGAGTGGCGAACCACAGCGCCAGACCCAGGAAGATGCCCAGCAGAGTATTCATGGGCCGGGTGCGCGCGGCCATCTCTTCGGGTAACGGCTGCATGGATTCGACGCGATAGCCGCTAGGCAGTTGCCGCCACACGAATTGGCTGTCGAGATCGCGGATGGGCAGCGTGAGCCACAGTCGTCCGAGCGGCGGATGGTCGTTCCAATGCTCGAAACGGCCGTGTCGCCAGGCATCGACTCCGGCGATGATGTGGGCTGGCTCGTCGTACGTCATCGATTGAGTGTTGACGAACCAGAACGACTGCAGCGTGAAAACCGACAAAAGTACGAATGGGATGGCATCCTTGGCACGCAGTCTGCGGCGGCTGGCCAGTAAAGGTGATGTGGCGGATTTGTTCACGTGCAGAATTCACGATATAAGACGATGCGGGTGAGGCTCAACTGAATGTCGACTCGGCCGCCGTTGGCAGCCTCGCTCGGGATGACTAGACTGAAATTGCCATCGCAGCAGGAGGCGATCAGCTTGGTTTGGGAGAGGCCTGCGCGGCGGTGTTCGCCTTTGGTTTCACTCGTTCGATTCCTTGCTGCGCCTTGGCGGCGTAAGGGCCGCTAGGCAGGATCTTTAGATATGCCTGGTAATTTTCGAGTGCTCCACTGAAATCGCCGGTCTTTTCCTGCACCTGCGCAAGTTTGTACGTCGCTTCGGCATCACGCGGCTTCCACCCCAAGGCTTCCTGGTAGCGGCTGATAGCGGCGCGGTAGTTTCCCAGCTTGTAGTAGTAATCGCCGACTTCAACGCATTTGGCGGCCTTATGCGGGTCCCAAGGATGGAATTCTCCGAGTTCCTCGTCACTGGCGCCGACATGCTTCTCGTCCCCTTTGGGAGGCGAGACATCGATCTGGGTTTGCTTACTCGAACTTTCATCGGGAGAGAATTGATTCGTATCCGAGCGCGGCGGTGCCTTGCGATTGTCTTTCGGACGAGAGGCGGATTTATCCACCGGGATGCGCTGAACGGGGACGGGACCTTCTTGCTCATTGCTTTGAGCAGAGACGATGCAGACGCCAAAAAACAACGCTGCTGCTGCGAGCGTAAGGCTTCGCCAACCCATGTTCATATTCTAGTGGAACCCCAGCCTGCCGAAGACGACTCGCGGGTCAGCACTCAGCAAAACCCACCCCGGTTGCCCAGGGATGAGGTCGTGGGGTGAGGGTTTTATCTGCCTGCGAGAGCTATGCCGCGCTTGCGGCATTTATGGAATACCGAATGGGATAGCGAACAGCGGCTGGCATGGCCTGGTCATTCGGCCCGCCGAGACCAGTAGGGAGATCGAACTGACCCGCACAGTAACCGTCATAGCCGATCAGAATGTCTCCGCAAACGTGAGCTTGGGTCATCCTGCACTGCTATCAGCAGATTCCACTGTGATAGTCGACCGGTATTTTGCCGGCGGAGCGTACGAAAAGTGACCAAGCATTCGCGCGTCAAGAAAAGCCTGCACCGAGAAAAAGGCCGCCCGCTGGATCGGGCGGCCGTTATGGGGAAAATGGGTGCTGTCAAACCCATTTTCAAGGAGGGAACTTAATCGCCTACTGCTTGTCGGTCGAATCCTGTCGAGGCGTCGGCGCCGGGGCATTTGACTGAGCTGATGCAGACTCAAGCGAGTTGGTTAGCAACTGTACATCCACACGGCGGTTCTTTTTACGGCCAGCCGCATTATTGTTCTCGGCAACAGGATTGTCCTGGCCGAGACCGATGATGTAGATCCGGAACGGTGGGACATGTCCCGCCGCGACCAGGTACTGGATGACTGCATCGGCGCGGCGACGGCTCAACTGGTTGTTGTATTCCTTGGAGCCGGTCGAGTCGGTGTAACCCTGAACCGACACGATGAAGTGCTTCTGCTGCCCAATCTGCTGCGCGAATTCATCGAGCGCCTGTTGGTCGGCCTTGGTGAGCATGAACTTACTTGTGCCAAACAGAACCGTTGTATTGGCAACCGGCTTGTAGTTGTCGAGGTTCTCGACGGTGCCCTGCAATCCGGTCAAGCTATTGCCAACGCGGGCGACGCCTTGGTTGGCCTGCTGAGCGGACTCGCCGGCTGCGGCCGCTCTCTGATCGGCAGCACCGGCAGCGGTGATGCCCTGCTCCGCCTTGCCGTTAACTTCCTGAATATCTTTTGTGTTCTTGGAGCTGATCTCGTCGAGCTCACTAATCTTGTTGTTAATGGGAGTGAGCTGGTTGCGCACGTATTTCTTGGTTGCGCAGCCGATGTTGGTCAATAGACTTGCCGTGGTCAGGGTTGCGACTAAGATGGTTTTGCTCATTGCGAGTGCTCCTGCGACTAACAAATAACGCTGACGTAGGAGCACGTCTTGTGCCATCGGCATCTAGTGGGGTTTGAAGGCACGAACCGAAGTGTTTTCAATCGGATGAAATTGTGGCCTTGGGGTTGATCATAGCGTTACTACCGGATAATCCTGACGCGCAGTGTAAAATTTTTACAGAGTGATGAGGTCCGGTAGCTTGCCCGGAGAAGGCGCCGACAGCCGGCGAACACGCTTCGGTTACTCTGAAGCTGATCACAACCTTCCACCCAAATGGATCTGCAACAGAAAATTCGCACCTTGCCTACTTCGGCCGGCGTGTACCTCTACAAGAACGCGGACGGACAGGTTATCTACGTGGGGAAGGCCAAGAATCTGCGCTCGCGAGTGCGGTCATATTTCGTCGAGGGTCCCGCCGAGAGCGCGAAAATCGGTACGCTGCTGCGCGAGGCGGTCGATCTCGACTACATCGTGCTCGACAACGAGCGCGAAGCCCTCGCACTCGAGAACAATCTCATTAAGCAGAAGAAGCCGCGTTACAACATCCTGCTGCGCGACGACAAAACCTATCCCTACATCAAGCTGACGATGGGAGAGCGCTATCCGCGGGTGTATGTAACCCGGCGCCTGCGTAAGGATGGATCGTTGTACTTCGGGCCGTACTTTCCCACTAGTCTGGCGTATCGGCTGGTCGATCTCATCCATCGCCACTTTCTGATTCCGTCGTGCAAGCTCGACTTGAACCGCTATTATCCTCGGCCATGTTTGCAGTACTACATCGGCCGCTGCCTGGGCCCGTGCGTGAAAGACCTGACCACACCCCAGCGCTATTCCGAGGCCGTGCAGGATGTGAAGCTGTTTTTGGAAGGCCGCGGCACCGATCTCACGCGATCGCTGCGCCAGCGGATGTCTACCGCCGCGGAGCGCGAACAATATGAACTGGCGGCGAAGTATCGCAACCTGATAACGACCGTGGAGTTGCAGGAGTCGAAGCAGCGCATCCATGCCGTCGATGGCGACGATGCCGATGTGTTCGGTTATCACTACGAGAACCAGATGCTGGCCGTGAACCTGTTTCACATGCGCGGCGGCAAGATCATGGACAAGCGCGAGTTCTTCTGGGAAGACATGAACGAGATCGTCGGGAAACACAGTTTTGACCCTGGAGAATTCTTCTCGGCCTTGCTGAAGCAGGTTTATATCGGGCAGCAGTACATTCCGCACAATATCTATGTTCCTGTCGGCTTTGAGGATTGCGCCACACTGCAAGAGGTGTTGTCCGAAAGCAGCGCCCGGCAAGTCCGCATCCACGTGCCGCAGAGAGGCGAGAAGAGGTCACTGGTAGACCTGGTCTGCCAGAACGCAAAACAGGCCTACGACCAGCGCTTCCGCGTGATGAAGCCTGCAGCGAAAGTCATCCAGGAAACGTTGCAGGATGTACTTATGTTGCCTGATCTGCCGCGGCGCATCGAGTGCTTCGATATTTCTCACATACAAGGCGCCGAAACGGTCGCCTCGATGGTGGTGTGGGAAGACGGCAAGATGAAGAAGTCGGATTACCGCAAGTTCATCATCAAGTCGGTCATCGGTGTGGATGATTTTGCTTCCATGCGCGAGGTGGTTACCCGTCGCTATTCGCGATTACAAGCCGAAAACAAACCGCTGCCCAGCCTCGTCCTGATCGATGGCGGAATCGGCCAACTACACGCGGCTGCGCAGGCGCTGGAGTCAATTGGGATTACCAATCAGCCTTTGGCGTCGATAGCAAAGAAGGAAGAGATCATCTATGTATATGGCCAGGAGAACGATCCCGTCATGCTCGATCGACACTCACCTGTGCTGCACCTGGTGCAGCTTGTACGCGATGAGGCTCACAGATTCGCGGTGACGTTTCATCGCAAGCGCCGGGAAATTCGCGATCGGAAGACCGAGTTGTTAGAAATTCCTGGAGTAGGTGCCCTGACGACGCGCAGGTTACTGCAGCACTTTGGCAGCCTCGACGCAGTAAAGCAGGCGGACGCTGCAGCATTAGCCGCGGTTGTCAACCGCTCCCAGGCAGAAGCAATTCTGCGGCACTTCCACGCGCAACCTGCATCAGAATCGGCTCTTGAAGAGTCCTAGCAAATTTTCTGCAAAAGTAAGCATGTGGGCTTCCTTTAGGCCGCAGAGAACGTCAAACTTGATAAACTAGTACCACTGCGCCTTTATGGGGATCTTCTTCAAATCCGATCGCTCGCCAATCCAGAAGTGTATCGTGCTAGCGCTTGGATTGCTGATGGTCGGAATCGGCTTCGTGCAGGCCGTTCACGTACACGACGCCCTAGCGGGCCAAAGTTCGCCAGCCTCACATTGCTCGTTCTGCGTTGTCGCGCACAACGCTGCTGTAATTACTTCGCTCAGCTCGGCCCCGGTGCCTGTGGTAAAGGCTTCGCCGGCAGATCCTTCCCAACCGCAGCTCACGTCTCGTCTGGTGATTGGGGCTTCGTTCATTCGCCCGCCCCCGCAGAGCCTCTAATTTCGCTGTATTCCCTTTGAAACTTCAGCCCCTTTGAGTGTTGGGCTGATGGTCCATTTAGGAACCGGAAAAAGCCGCCTTCGCCCTAAACAGGAAGGCCGCCGACATGGCTACAGCAGTTGGAGGTTTGGATGTACCGATGTGAAATCGCGGGAGAAGCCGCGGAGTTGATAACTCAGGAAGCTTCGCCGCGCGCTCGACGCACTGTTTGGTGCGCTTTTATAAATTTTGCACTGACCATCGTGCTGGGTGGGAGTCTCTTCGCCGCCGGCGCTGGAA
>DASRAA010000275.1:0-36915 GCA_035638375.1 Binatia bacterium
GAGCAACCTGGTGTACCGCAAGGAGCAGCTATTGGCGGGTGTACCTGCGCACATGGGATCGAACGCCATCTACAGCATGAATGGCCCGGAAGGGCGGTTGATGCCCAAGCCGCCACAACTTGCGTCAGGAGCGGACGTTCCGAAGGGAACCTAGTTTCAGCGAAGATTCATCAAAACGGCCGCGAAATTCGCGGCCTTTTTGATTTTGCGTTTCAACGCATACCGAGAGATCGTCGATTAATACTGGCGTCCGGGCGGCTGCAGCTGTGTCGCAAAGCACGTCGACCATTGTGGTGCACCATCCGGCGGCGAAGTACTTCGTGGCCTAAGGACAAGCTGCTTCTGATGTCTTGGGCTCAGTACCAGCTATATCCCAAAGTAAACTGCAGGCCTACGGGAATTCCCGGGTTGAATGCTCCGAGGTAGGCGTTGGAGAGATGGAACACGCGTCCGGACACCTCGATCGAGCGGCGGCGCCGGACGAATACGTGGGTACCGGCTTCAATGGCAGCCGTGAAGTTCATCTGGTAAGTATTGCCCGGCGGAAAATTCTCAGGACTAAATAAGAGCCCGCCTGCGACTCCGGCGAAGGGCACCACACGATGGCGGTTGCCGGTCAAGTTCCAGCGAAAGGCGACGGGCTCAAAGCCGCCTGCGTAGTGCGCGCCAAGGACCCAAAAGATTTCAACCGGGATAATATTGCAATCCCACTCGAAGGAGCCACGAAGTAGGCTTGGCCCGCGCTCATGGGAAAGCACACGGGCCACGCGGAATGACAAAGCCAGGTTGCTGATGTTGCGGTTTGCGGTGAGGAAGTTGGAACTGGTGACCTGCACCACGGCGAAGCCGCCGGTGATTGCGCCGCCATAATTCCAGCCAGGACGGCGCAGGGGATCAGACAACACTTCGTCTGTTGTCTGGGCCAACGCGGAAAATGGCAAGGTAGCGACGAAGAGACCAATTGCTATTGCAGCCGTAAAAACCGACATCAGGCTTGTCTGGACGCGCAGGGTTTGCATTTGGTTGAATCGCCTCTCTCGACGCGCGATGCTGAACGATCGGTTCATTCCAGTCTGCACTCTAAAATCTCCAGGCCGCGCCGAAGCGGAACGTTCGCGGTGCTTCGACCGCCAGCGGAATGCGCGAAAGAAATTGCGGACCGGTTAGTGCGGATTCCTGCGTGTTGCTGTTCCAGTTCATGAGATTGAACACGTCGAGATACGCCGAAAGAGTGCCCTTCTCCAGTCGAAAATCGCGGGCGAGGCGCGCGTCAACGGTAGCGTTGAGTTGGGTCTGAAAACCGCCAGGATGCCCAACCGGTGTCGCCCGGACAAAGAATGGGCCCTGGTTGAAGCCAGTCACGAAGAGCAAGCGTCCAAAGGGCGCGCCATCGAAATAGGTGGCGACGGCGGATAGGTAGAAGCCGTGCGGCGCGGCATAGTAGGTCGTGATCTTGCCCATGTAGCCGCGATCGAAATACGTCCTGCCCGGCGTCATGACCAGCGTGTTGGGATTGATGGCGAGTGTGTCGAGGACGCCAGTGTCGTTCTGGAAAGGCGAATTGCCCGGACTGGTGTGTGCCAGTGTCTGTCCGGCGGTGAAGTTGGCGGAGAACTGCCAGGACTCCTTGAGCCGCAACAGCACCGCGGCCTGAAAGCCCTTGTAGCTAGCCTTCAATCCGGGGTTGGTCAGGAGTAGAAAATCGTGTCCCAGGGCTGACGGATTTTGGTTGTACAGCGTCAGGACCTGATCGTCGGCGTTGCCAAAGATACCGTCGTTGCCCGGGTCGGGATAGGGTACCGGCGTGTACTGCGAGAAAGGCACCCCTACATTCTGCAGCGCGATCAATCGATGATCGTCGCGCCGGAAGAAGCGGACGTAGGCTGTGATTCGGTTGGCAACGTTTTCCTGCACGCCGACACTGATTTCGTCGGTGTAGGGCCGCGAGAGACTGGCAGCGATGGCCGAGTAAGGTCCACCTCCAACGCGCAGCAGCGGCCCAATCTCGTGCGGCTGCGCCACACCATCGCCCTTCAAAGCTTGCCAGGCATAGACCTGTTGCCCGAGCGCGGCAGGATTTCCGTAATCCAGATAGCGTCCTTGTAGCAGTTGACCATAGCGCGACCAGCTGGCCTGCAGGACCATTCCCGGAGGCCACACCGGTATCACGAGCCCGATGCGGGGTTGTATTGTCGTCCAACTGATGTGATTGCTCGCGCCGCTGGCTTGCCCGGTGGAGGTATCAATGCGAAGGCCGATGGGCAGGCTCAGCCACTTCCACGGCTGCCAGGCATCCTGCACGAACTCAGCGACATTCTGTAGGTATTGCTGCGACTGCGCGGGAGTATTCCAACGTATGTATTCGCTACCCACGCCGTTCACTAGGATTTGCTGAGCGTTGCCCATTGCGTACCACCGCTGGGTGATGTTGCTCCCGCTCCAGTCGAAACCGGCACTGATGCTGTGGCTGCCCCATGGTTCCGTCCTCATGAACCGGATTATGCTTTGGGCTTCGTAGCGCGTGCGAAGACCGGAGGTCGCGAGGGGTGCTGGCCCGGTGAAGGTGAGGAGCGGCAAATCGACCGTGCTGATACCTTGCGCTCCATTCTGAAAGCTGGACGAGACGATGGCGTTCACGGCGCCAAAACTTGCGGTGAGCAAGCTGGTCGAATTCAGCGAGCGGCTCCACAGTGCCTGGAACTGATTGAAATTATCGTTGCCGCGTGTGGTGGACTCAGGCGAAACCGTCGGCATGGCGCCTTGCGCGGAATTAAATACATGCTGCCCACTGTAGAAAACGTCGAGGCGTTGGGAGCGGGTGGACCAGGGAGTGAAGTCCAGCAAAATGCGATTGACTCCGGTATCGATGGGCGCAGCAAAGCCGCCTAGAGTCTGTGCCACCTGTTGTGTTGACACAGAAAGGAACCAGGGCAATCGATACTGGGCGACGGGAAACTGCCCTCCCAACTGAAAGCTGCCATCCAGTAGCGAGTTGAGTTGCTCGGGCCCGGGGAAGTCGAAGTTCCGTAAGCGCGCGTCCATGTTGTTGCCTTGCAGCGCGCTTCCTGACAGATACACTTGTGCAGCCCCGTGCCAACCCTTGCCTGATGCCGTCGGAGACAGCGCCAGCGATTCCCCCGAGCTTTGCGATGGGGCGGGCTTCGCGGCGGTGATCACCTGGAATTCGGAGAGCGCGTCGATACCGGGATTGATGTCCGGCAACCCAGGTTGATATGGATCCGTTACGTCAAGGCCATTCCATCGGTATTGGTTCTCTGTCCAGGAGGCGCCAAAGGCGGAGAAGAGTGCGGGCACGGCGGTCTCCGTCCCTGCGATATCGAAACGATTGGTGACGGTGGAGGGCTCCTGTGTTTGCAGCAGCGACCAAATATTGCGACCGTTGGGGAGTTGCTGAAGGTTGAAATTCGCGAAGTTTGTGCCGAACCAGATGTCTTCCTCCATCACCTGGCTCCGCGGCTGAGGCTGGTCGCTCGATGCAGGCGAAAGCTCGGCACTCACGTCGAGCGTGCTGCTGGGCCGAAGCTCGATGGAGAACGTTCGTTTCTGCCAGCCGTCAGCCGAGAACTGCAGATCGTACGCCCCCCAACGGAGTCCGAAGAGTTGGAAGCGCCCGTCCGCGCTCGTCACTGTCTTACGAATCGGTTCCGAGCGGTTCCGCCCAAAGAGACGGACATCCACGGAGCTAAGGGGGTTTCCCGAGGTGGAGACTACTCCCCGTAGATTGCTGGGACTATCTTGCGCCAAAGCCGACACCGATGCGGCGAGAAGCAGGACAGATGTCCAACATGCGATCCTGCGAACCCGCTGAAACGAAATGAACGCCTCGCCCATCATGGTGCATCAGGCACTGTCTGCTGTCGTGGCGCGGCGTAAACACCAAACTATTGGATGGTCACATGATCAAGAATGGCGCCGGGCAGTTGCGCCACTTTGTTATTGGAACGCGGATGTCGTTGCGTGTGCTTGTCTTTATTAGCCACGTACCTGCCAACCAGGTAACCCATAGCCGACCCAAAAAATACGTCCGAAGGAAAGTGCTGGCCACCGGTAACGCGGGTGGTGGCGACGGCCGTCGCCGCCCCGTACATCGCCAATTCGACCGGCCATTTTGGATACTCATGCGCTATGACCGAAGCGAGCGTCCAGGTAAACGCGGCGTGGCCGGAGGGGAACGAGCCGCTGCGGAAGTTCCCGGCGAAGAACTTGCCATCGCCGTTGCCCATATAGGGTCGGTCACGATTGAAGATGAGCTTCAGGCCGCCGTAAAACAGGGCACTGTCAATTGCGGCTTCGGCAGAGAGCACGCCCGTGCGTTTGGCATGTTCATCGTGAGTGAATAAGCCTGCCAGATAAATACCGCCGGCAGTCGCCGCCGTACCGTAGGTTAGGCCATTGGAGATGTTGGTACTTGTCGTTTGCCAGGCTGGGTTGACCTGGCGGGCGATCGATTCATCGTTCGCGATCAGGATTCCCGTGCCGGTGAGCACTGCGGCATTCCAATAGAGGGTCTTGTTGCGGAAGGGTGTGCCCGTCTCGAAGCCCAGGCCCTCGGTCTGGAGCGGGGCCTTGATCATGGTCCATTCGTCTTCTCCGATGGTCTTGACGATCGCGCCAACCGTGTGCCCGAACGACGCTGATTGTTTCTGTTTGCTGGTGGACGGAGCATCGGGAACTTGCTGCACCGCCGGCTGCGAGCCTGGCGGCGTCTCCTGCGCAAACGCACTGCCGACCAGCAGAAGGGAAAGCAGTACGGCAGGGCAGATCACGATCGCTCCATGGTGTTTGGTTGCAGCTACGCGGGTAGCATGGCTCGCCAAGGCGAAATCTCTGGATTCCATTGTTCCCTGCGCTTCGAGAGTTTGTTGCATCTTAACCCAAGCGACAGGGAGTCCACTCGTTTCCGCTTGAGGAAGATTGGAATCACTGTCAGAGACAAAATCGAATGAGTAATTTTGGTGGCCCTAGAAGTAATGTGATAGTGACGCTACCGGCCACACAGTCTTGCTCAACCGTATAATCAGCGCGGCGCTTTCTGAAACCGTGCTCGACCGTCTTCAAATTTCACGCGAAATCAAGCGACTTGCGCGCGAAGCAGGCTTTGACCTAGTTGGCATCGCAAGCGCCGCTGATACCATCGAGCACGAATTCTTTCTTGCATGGATAGCCTCGGGACAAGCGGGTGAGATGGGCTATCTCAAATCTCGCAACGATGCCGGCGAGCTAAAGCGCAGCTCTCTGCGTCAGGCGGCGCCCTGGGCACGCTCGATCGTCGTTTGCGCGATAGATTACAACACCGATCAGCCTTATTCCACGCATGCCGGTTCGACCACCCAAGGCTGGATCTCGCGCTACGCATGGATGCGCGACTACCACGATGTGCTGCTCCCCCGGCTGCGCAAGCTGGAGGCCGATTTCGTTGCCATGTGCGTACAGAGTGACCTCGGCGCTCCTCGCACCTGGTGTTATGTCGACACGGGCCCGGTCATCGAACGCATCTTTGCTAAGTATGCCGGAGTTGGCTGGATCGGCAAGAATACCTGCATCCTGAACCAGGACCTCGGCTCGTGGCTGTTCTTAGGCGTAATGCTGTCGTCGGTCGAACTTTCGCCCGATACACCGCCCCCTGATCGTTGTGGCTCCTGCACGCGCTGCCTGGATGCCTGTCCCACGAATGCTTTCCCTGCACCTTACCAGCTCGATTCAACGAAGTGCATTTCGTACCTGACAATCGAAAAGCGCGGCAGGATACCTCAGGAACTTCGCCCCGGCATTGGACGGCAGGTGTTCGGTTGCGACATCTGCCAGGACGTCTGTCCATGGAACCGGCGCGCGCCCATTACCAGCATTGCTGAATTTGAGGCCCTGGGGACACTTGTGAATCCTGAGCTGGAGTGGCTGGCCAGTCTCGACCTAGAGCAGTTTCGTGAAACCTTTCGTGGCACACCGGTCAAACGCGCGAGACTTATCGGGCTTCTTCGCAACGTCGCCATCGCCATGGGCAACAGTGGGGAAGAGCGGTTCATTACAGTTTTGCAAGAACTGGCCCAGCATCCAGATGCAGATGTTGCCGAATCCGCAGAATGGGCGATTCACAACTTACATTCTCGGACGAAACGGCCATCTTCTAGCAACAGCACCTCAACCCCGAATGACTGAGTGTGACAACAAACCGGTTTCTGGCTATAACTGAAATGGAATGCCCGAAGCGCTCAGCCGCCGATTAAAGCAGGCCCGCTTCGCCAGCCCCCAGCAGGAAGCGCTGCTCAGCCTGGCGGTTGCAGCCGGCACGGTCAGTGATCTCATGGATGAGGTCTGCGAACATCACGACCTCACGCGGCAACAGTACAACGTGTTACGGATTCTGCGTGGTGTGTATCCCGAAGGCCACCCTCGCTGTGCTATAGCCGAACGCATGCTTGAGCGCGCTCCCGACGTGACCCGGCTTGTGGACCGTCTCCAGGCGCGAGGACTGGTACGTCGGCAGCGTGGCGGGCACGACCACCGACAAGCCATCACTCGCATTACCCCAAAGGGCTTAAAGCTGCTTGAGACCATCCAGCCAGAGCTCGACGGTCGAACTGCAACCCACCTTCGCAAACTCAGCCAAGACGAGTGCCGCGAACTCAGCCGGTTATGTGGGCTTCTCTTTGACGGCGATAGGGAAACCCGCTGTCCGCATTAGCGTTGTTTGGCATTACGTTTTCCACCCGCATGGTAGAGCTGAGCTTCACTTCGGCGTCCCGGTGCCTTTTTAAGGTCTGAGTTGGGTTCGGGTCGCGGCATAATCCTTCCCAGAGACGGCGAAACCCTCCCTTCGGGGAGGGTTTGGTGGTTATGGTCGCTAGCGGTAATGCGGTCTACTGACATGGTGCGGAAAGCCGGGAGTTCGCATGCGGAGACTGGCTACACCCGCGCGACGTTAGCGGCCTGGAGACCTTTGGGGCCTTTGTTCACTTCAAACTCAACGGTTTCTCCCTCGTTCAGACTGCGATATCCCGACTCCTGAATCGCCGAGAAATGTACGAAGACGTCTTCACCGGTTGAACGCTGAATGAAACCGTAGCCCTTGGCTCCGTTAAACCACTTGACTGTGCCTTTTTCTCTCACAACCTACTCCTTTCGAATGTTCGTCCTGAGATAACCCCTGCTTTGCGGAAGTTCCGGACGCAACCTACATACGTCTGGCGACGTCTCCACGTTGCCGGGAAACGGGGTTGCGGCTCAGTTCGCAGCTTTTACCGCAAAGAAAAAAAGCCGTGCCACTGCGTTGTCGCACTAGTAGTAGTACGTTCGACAGAGTGCATGACTTCGTGCGATGCGTGAATTCTGACTGCAGACTGAAACATCAACCCAAATCGCCCATTCGGCAACCGCCGAAATGCTCCGACTCTGACCTTCGAGAGGGAGAAAGAATCATTGCAGGAACTCTGGAATTTCGCAAGTGTTTTAATCACAGTAGCTTGGGAAGTCTTTCGAGGTCGCCAAAATATAGCCCGAAAGTGACCCTCCTAAAATGCGCGCCAGCGCTCTGTTACGATTCGAAAGAGATGGCGATTGGACCCGGTTCCGGCGCAAAAATGCCTGAAAATGCGGGGCAGGGGCGAGAATCGAATGCGGAAGCTCATCCTTCCGTAGCGCCTAAGTCCAAAGCTGACATCATCTTAGGCTCACACCCGTTACAGACCGGCTCAGCCGCCAAGCGCCTGCAAAGCCAGGATGACGCGCAGCACATGTTCCAGTACGAGTCGGAATCGCTCGGCCTCTTGGGGCGGCTACGGCTCTATGGCTGGTCGACACTTAGATACCTTACCCAAACTGAAGTCCATACTTACGCGTTTTCGGTCGCGGCGAATTCCCTGCTTTCGCTGTGTCCGCTAATTGTGTTGCTGCTCACGGTGATTCGCCGCGTGTTTCACTCCCCGCAGATGTACAACGTGGTCTTGCAACTCCTGCACGATTTCCTGCCAAGCAATCAGGACTTCGTGATCCGCAATTTGCAGTATCTGGCCAGTGTCAAAGGGCGCGGACAGGTACTGTCGCTGATCATGCTGCTGATCACTTCCACAGGCATCTTCCTTCCGCTGGAAGTTGCGCTCAACAGCATCTGGGGCTTCACCAAGAACCGCTCTTACATCATGAACGCGCTGGTGTCAGTGTTGCTGGCAATTGCCTGCGGATCGCTCGCGCTGCTGTCGATTTATCTCACCGCGCAAAACCTGAAGATGCTGGGGATGGCAATCGGCAACGGGAGCGTTGTCTATCGGGGCGTGGCCTTCGTGGTGATGAAGGCCTTCGCCATCATGACCACGATCGCGATTTACTTCCTCATCTACTGGGTCCTGCCTCACGGTCGAGTGCCAGTGCGCGCCGTTTTGCCGGCTGCTATCACCACCGGGCTGCTCTCGGAAGCGGCCAAGTACCTCTACATCTTTCTGCTGCCCTGGCTGAACTTCCAAGAGGTGTACGGATCGTTTGCCGTCTCGGTTACGCTAATCTTCTGGTCGTTCTGGAGCGGCATGCTGCTGCTGGGTGGGGCTTACCTGTCAGCCGCTGCCCATACCGACCGGGTGGAAGCGCAGCGCGAAACGGCCGCCGCCGGATAGTTGGATCTGTATCTATAGCTGGTCGCATGGGAAGAGCCCAGCTTCAGCTCCGTTCCGGCGGTCTTTTCACCAGCCCGAGCCGGCTTCAGCCGGCTACACCCGCACCTATGAATCCAGTAACTGCTTCGACAACCATCCGTACATCCTATTGACGCATGCGCGAATCCACTTCTGCGGGGCAACACCATGATCCGCAAACTCAAGTCCGGCGACTACCGCCTCTATTCGCGCAAGAAGGATCCGAAGACCGGCAAGCGAAGAAATCTTGGAACATTCAGCACAATGGAGAAAGCCAAACAGCACGAAAAGGCCGTGCAGTATTTCAAGCAAGCGGGGTAAAGGCGTAGCTGCGTCATGTACGCCGACTAAAGACTATATTCCGCTCAAGCTTCGCCGACGATGCTCTTCGCGAACCCGGCATTCGCCAGTCGTGAAGGACGCACTGATACCACCGAGCCAAATCGCATATCCTGGTTTCGATAGGCTCCAGACCGAGAGCCAATGCACTTCGATGACACCGGGGTTTTTGTCAACCGATACTTCTGAATTGAATGCCTCTAAGTTATCGTGAGCAACGCGAATCGAACGTTGCTGCCGAAGGAATCCGCCGGCACAATCCTCTGACCGTCAAGGTAGGCGATGGCAACCCTGTGTCGCGGGGAAGCGGCCGGCACCAACAACATGAGGTTGAGGAGAATTCTCGATCTCACCGAGTCCTCCGTTCGTTCTATCCACTAGCCGTTATCTGCTGGTCACTTCGCCGACTTCGTCCACTCATCCACCCACCCATTCACGGTCTGGTACCACAAGCGGCTGTTCTGTGGCTTCAGCACCCAGTGGCCTTCATCCGGGAAGTACAACATCTTCGACGGAATCTTCAGCCGCTGCAAGGTGGTGAAGAGTTGAAATCCTTCCGAGACGTCGAGACGGTAATCGAGCTGTCCGTGAACGACTAGCAACGGAGTCTTGAAGCTAGTGGCGAAAAGGTGGGGCGACCACTTGCGATACATCTCACGGTTGGTCCAGGGTGTACCTTTAAATTCCCATTCGTTGAACCACAGCTCCTCGGTAGTGCCGAAGGCCGACTCCGTGTTGAACATGCCGTCGTGCGAAACCAGGCACTTGAAGTGGTCGGTGTGGCCTTGGATCCAGTTGATCATGTAGCCGCCGTAGCTCGCTCCAAGGGCGCACTCGCGGCTCTTGTCGATGAAGGGATAGTTCTTTTCTGCGTACGCGACGGCGAGCATGACATCGTCGAACGGTGCACCGCCCCAGTTTCCGTTAATGGCGTCGATGAACTTCTGGCCATAGCCGGTTGAGCCGTGGAAGTTGACCATGGCGACTACGTAGCCGTTGGCGGCGAAGAGTTGGGGGTTCCAGCGATACGACCAGTCATCACCCCAAGCGCCCTGCGGACCGCCGTGGATAAGGTACTTCAGCGGATAGGTCTTGCTTTTGTCGAAGTTGGGCGGGCGGATGATGAAGCCCTGCACCTTCTCCTTGGCCGCGCCGGTATACCAGAAGGTTTCCATCGGCTGCATGTCCACCTTTGACAGCACCTCTTCGTTGAGATGGGTGAGTGGCTTGGCCTTCGTGATCAGGCAGTCTGGGACGGTGTAGGCGTTCGGCGGGAAGGCCATACGGCACTGCGGAAATTCGAGCGGCGCGACGTAGACCTCGATGGGCGCGGAGATCGACATCTGGCCGAACACGAGTGCTTTGCCATCGGGCGTGGGCGTGGGGCTGTCGTTGTAGCCGTCCACCAACTCCTCGGGCCAGGGATTGGTCTGCGCCACGTGCAGAGCATAGATGGGATTCTCGCCCTCGTTGCCCGCAGTCAAATAGATGGTCTTCGAGTCGGGCGACCAGGCGATGGCATCGACCCAGCGGTCGAAGTTCGGGGTCAGGTCGGTTATCTTGCCGGTCGTGCGTTCGTAAAGCATGAGGCGGAAGCGGTCGCTCTCGTAGCCTCCGCGCAGTTGCGAGCGATACGCAATGTACTTTCCATCGGGCGAATAGATAGGCGTTCCGTCGCTGCCGGGGTTGATGGTGATCTTCTTCGCCGGCCCTCCGGTGACCGGAACGAGAAACAAGTCGCTGTTGGTGCTGGTAGCCTGCACCTCGTCGATGTTCGAGGTGTACACGATTTCTTTGCCGTCGGGTGAGAATTGATACTGGTCCTGGCCTCCCAAGCTGAAAGGCGGGACATCGTGCTCGCCTGGCGTGAGGTCGCGCGCTGCCCCGCCCTCGATGGGCACGATGAACAGGTGGCTGCGCTTGCCATCGTCGAAATGTGACCAATGCCGGTACATAAGCGCGGTGAAGGTCATGGCCTTGACCTTTGATTTCTCACGTGCTTCGTCGCGCTGCTTGTTGCAGGCGTCGTCTTTACAATCGGGATAGACCGAAGAAACGAACAGCACGCTCTTGCCGTCGGGCGACCAGATGCCGCCGGAGGCTTCGGTGGAGATGTTTGTGACCTGCATGGCTTCGCCGGTCAGCGTGCCGGCAGTGGTGTCGAAGTCCTGTACGTAAATCTGCGTGCTGCCTGCGTGGCGCGGAGACTCGAAAATCACGCGCTTGCCGTCAGGCGAAAAACGACAGCGGTCTTCTCCGGCACCGTTGGCAGGCGTAAGCCGCTTGGCTTCGCCGCCGGCTAGCGGAACAACCCACAGGTGCGGCGTCTTGGTGTTCTCATCGAGGTTGACCTCAATGGCGGCGAACGCAACCCACTTGCTGTCGGGAGAGACGGTGGCCTCACCGATGCGCTTGAGCTGCATCATGTCTTCGAAAGTGAAGGGGTGCCTGGCCTGGGCGTTAGCGAGAAACGAGAAGGCAAACAGGAATAGGGCAAGGCGACGCAACATAAGGCCTCCGATGAAACAGAGACGGGCAAGAATGGTTTGCAAAACCCTTTAGTGTAAATCAGGGGATTTCAAAATCCACCAACGGAGGCACAGAGAGACACTGAGGAGTCAAAAGAGAACAATCCTGGTGCCTGGCGCCGGTGGAACGTTTCAACGGCATGCGCGCTTCCCCCTTCCGCTCGTCGCCTAGTGGCGTAAGCTCGTCTAGGATGTTCCTCGGAGATGAGGGGAAACGGTCTGACGACAATCGGAAGATGGTGGAGAACTCCGCTGTCCAGTGGTGCAGCCGCGCTACAGCAGCACGAGGAGCAAGTATTTCTGGTCCTGACGCTGGTGATCGGGGCGTTGACGGGCCTAGCCGTTGTCGCTTTCATCCTGTTGACGGAACGAGCGGGTCTTCGGCTCTATCCGCCGGGCAGTGCTGTCTGGCGACGTTGGTTGATCCCGGTTGTGGGCTCGCTGGGCGTCGGCTACCTGCTGTTTCGCTATTTTCCCAACGCACGAGGCAGCGGAGTTCCACAAACCAAGGCGGCACTGTTCGCCCAGGAAGGTCGCATTACTCTGCGCACCGTGCTGGGGAAGTTCTTCTGCACGTCGGCCACGTTGGCCAGTGGCATCCCGCTGGGGCGCGAGGGGCCTTCGGTTCAAGTAGGTGCCGGCATTGCTTCCGTACTCGGACGCCGTTTGGGAATGCGGCCCGAAAGAGTGAAAGCCCTGATACCGGTCGGCGCTGCGGCAGCCATAGCCGCCGCATTTAATACGCCTCTGGCGGCGATCCTATTTTCGCTGGAGGAGATTATGGGCGACCTCAACGCGCCAGTCCTTGGCTCGGTGGTTCTGGCGTCCGCGACATCATGGTTGGTGCTTCGCCTTTTGCTCGGCAATCACCCGCTCTTCCAGGTTCCTCAATATCAGTTGGTACATCCGCTGGAGTTTGCTATCTATGCGGCGCTCGGAGTAGCTGGTGGTCTGGTTTCCGTCGCGTTCACAAAGCTCCTCCTCGGTATGCGGGAGCGATTCCTTCAACTTCCCCAGAAGACCGTCTGGCTGCAACCCGTAGCGGGCGGATTGTTGGTCGGCTTGATGGGGTGCTTTGTGCCGCAAGTTATGGGAGTCGGTTATGGCTACGTCGGCGATGTCCTGAATGGACGAATGGCGCTCAATCTTATGGTTGTGCTGCTGGTGCTGAAACTCTTGGCCGTGACCACCAGCTATGCTTCGGGTAACGCGGGTGGTATTTTCGGCCCTTCTCTGTTCCTTGGCGCCATGTTGGGAGGTGCCATGGGCGCCGTGGCCCATCATTTGATGCCTGTCCACACGGCCACTCCCGGCGCTTATGCACTCGTGGGGATGGGAGCCGTCTTCGCAGGCATCGTGCGTGCCCCCATGACCTCGGTAGTCATGATATTCGAGATGACGCAGGATTATGCGGTCATCGTTCCACTGATGATTTCCAATCTGGTAAGCCTCTTCATTGCCTCAGGGCTGCAGCGGCAACCGATCTACGAAGCCTTGGCGGTGCAGGATGGCATACATCTGCCTACGGTAGCCACTCGACAGCGGCCTAGCCGCCATCAGGTAAGGCAA
This sequence comes from Binatia bacterium, assembly GCA_035638375.1. GTDB lineage: Bacteria > Acidobacteriota > Terriglobia > Terriglobales > Acidobacteriaceae > DASRAA01. Next base: position 13,079 of record DASRAA010000275.1, read on the forward strand.
ATCATGCGCACCGCAACCGATCTGCTGCCCGGAGAGATAACGGTGGCTGAGGCGCTGCAACGGGTGGAGACAAGTCAATTCAGAAGCTGGCTGGTGATGGACCGGCGAGGGGTAATTGGTGTGGTCAATCTTCCGCGGCTCCAACAAGAGGGAGCGGGTGATACTGCGAAGCGTCTCGATGAACTTGTGGAGGGAGGGGGTTTCCCGCACGTCCATCCCGACCAGGAGCTTGATCTAGCCTTGGAGCGCATGGGCGCAAACCAGATTGAAATCCTGCCAGTAGTGAGCCGAGCGGACATACACAAACTGGAAGGCATCGTGAGCTTGCGTGATGTCCTGTATTCGTACGGTATTGGCTCCTCGGATCAGGCTTAGAGTGAGCCCGCCGCATGGCGGAACCGGTTACGACCTTGCTCGCTGATACCCTGTCCGAAAAGACTTTTGCGGATTCAACACGAACTCTGCTTCGCGCATGACTGAAAAACTGCCTTCGAATCTTCCCGTGATCATGACTCGGCGGAATTTGCTGCAAAGGGTGTGTTTCATCGGCGCGTGGGCTGCGATTGCCCACTTAGTGGTGGGCGCCAGGCAACTCAAGGAGGATTGACTCCAGCCCAGCACGGTCGTTTTCTTTGGCCTTCTTCTCACCGCAACACTCCCACTTAAGTGGGTTTCTATCGAATACAATGAAGACAGGTACTTCGATGAGGGTTCCACGGATTTCTGCCTGCCTCTTTTGGCTTGCTGTTTTTTCCTTTTTCCTGATCGCTTCCGCTGCCGCGCAGCGGGGCGAGGGGGAGCTTGATTCTTCGCCGCCGCCGGGCATCAGCGAGCAGGAGATCATCCAGAAGTTCGCTGCGCGCGAGAAAGAGTTCAAGATCGCCCGCGAGAACTACGCCTACCGGCAGTCGCTCACGGTGCAAACGCTCGACGGCGACTCGGTGAACGGCGAGTTCAAAGAAGTCGAAGACGTGCTGTTCGATGACAAAGGCAAGCGTATTGAGCACGTGGTGTTCGCGCCACAATCGACGCTGGTCGGCATCACTATGACCAAGGAAGATTACGACGACATTCGCAACCGTATGCCGTTCGTGCTGACGAGCGATGAGATTCCCGAGTACCAGATTCTCTACGTCGGCAAGCAGCGTATTGACGAGATTGGCACCTACGTTTTCGACATTGCGCCCAAACAGATCCAAAAGGATAAGCGCTATTTTCAAGGACGCATCTGGGTGGACGATCGGGACTTTCAGATCGTGAAGACCTACGGCAAGAACGTACCCGACCTCGGAGTGAAGAAGCGCGGCCAGGAAAACCTGTTCCCAAACTTCACAACGTGGCGCGACCGCGTAGATGGCAAATACTGGTTCCCGGTGTATACCAAGGTCGATGACGTGCTGCACTTCTCAAGCGGCGACATTCACATCAAGCAGATTGTGAAGTACACCGATTACAAGCGCTTCGGCTCGAATGTGAAGATCACCTACGACGGGCAGGACATCTCGACGGCGAAGGATAACCAGAAGCAGCCGCAGAGCGGGCAGCAGCCGGCTGCCGGCCAACAGCCCCCGAAGCAGTAGCCATTCGCAGTTAGCTATTAGATTTAGCTTCGATTTGGCCGATACTATAGTTGGTTCGACGGACGGCCGCCCCGGCGTGATGAACCGGGGCTTTTGCTTTGGTTCAGTGATGGCTCAGAAGAACAGGTACTTCTGCCACTTCGAGTCGGACCGGCCCATCAGCCGCATGATGTGTCGGCTAGTGTGCAGATTGAACGCTCGCGGCTCGCGGGTGAGCCGCATGTTGGCCTCGTGCGCCAGCATGTTCCCTTTCTTGCGATTGCAGTTGTGGCAGCACGCGACGAGGTTCTCCCAGGTAGAGGCTCCGCCACGCGAGCGCGGCACAACGTGGTCGAGCGTCAACTCACCGGCAGCGAGAATCTTTCCGCAGTATTGGCAGGTGTTGCGGTCGCGCAGCAGGATGTTCTTGCGCGACAGCGCCCGCGTCTGGTGCGGAATGCGGCGGTACTCCAGCAGACGGATCACCGAGGGCACTTTAATCGCAATACGCGCAGCGTGCAGATGATGCCCGTTGGCCTCTTCCATCATGGCCACCCCCTTGAGCACCAGCACGATGGCTCGGCGGGCCGCGCACACGTTGATGGGCTCGTAGGAGGCGTTGAGGACCAGCACCGGCTGGTGCATGGGAGAGCGCTGCAAGCGCTCCTCCGAATCTACCCGGGCCTGATGCATGCAACCTGCCAGTGACTTTCCGTAGCGGGACGCCGTGGTTTGTGCTGCCGTGGACATATCCGCTTAAACCGAAACAGCCTCGGCTGTTTCGCCTACCTCCTCCTGGGATTGAGCAGTCTCAGGAAGCTGCGCGCCTTTCAAGGCGCGAGCCCCCGTAGCTGCAAAAACTCGTTCGGCACCGGCCTTCTTGAGCCCGCGGGCACATTCGGAAACCGCAGCGCCTGCGGCCATCACCTCATCAACGACGATGACGGTCCTTCCCTTCACGCGCGCGGGATCGGTGACGCCGAATACATCGCCCATGTTGCCAATGCGCTCATCGCGTGTAAGGCCCGCCTGGGGATGCGCCGCTCGCTGCTGCTTCAACACGCGTGCAATCTCGACGCGATGGGCCAATCGCTTGGCTGCGGAGCTGGCGATAAGTTCGGACTGGTTGAATCCGCGCTCGCGACGCTTTGAGGAGCGCAAGGGCACAGCCATCAGCAGCGCATTCCAGTCTTCGGTGAAATCGAGATGCCGCACCCCGCCAGCCGGTAATCGCCCGAGCAGCGGAGCGGCCGGCATAACGCTGTCATATCTCAGCAGGTGAATCACCCCGCGGACGGATCCCGCATATTCGCCGTACGGAACGGCGCGGTCAAAGTCAGGCTGGAACTTGTGGCATCCATGGCAGCGACGGTTGCCGACAAGCAGTTGCGCCGGCATCAGGCGTTCACTGCACTGAGCATGCTGCGGCGCACGGATGGGTTGCAGAGAAGCGAGACACTCTTCGCACACCGGAAGACGCGAAATGTTGACGAGGGGGAGACCACAAAGACGGCAATCGGAGGGGAATAAGACGCTGAAAACGGAGCGTGCTAGGGCAACCACTGGCGCGACGAGGGTTGTACGCTGCTCGGCGCGCTGCGTTCGTCGCTTTCGCATTAGAGTCGCATGACTGCTGAAGACGACCCTCCGCCTCAGGAGAGAAACTTACACATCAGTATAGTGACTCTGCCGTAATGCTGCAATGATGGTGCAGGTTCCTGCCACGCCTATTCATTGAGATTTCAGGCTGATAAGCTACTGCTGGACCGATCCGCGGCTCAGCCGGGAGGCACACTTGTGGCAAGTGCTTCCGACATGCTAAGTTGCGCGGTCGCAGGTATTTGCCAAAACGAAGGCAACACAGCTGTTCACCCCGAGGATAAATATGAGCACTCAAACCGTAAATGCACCCAGTGAACGCCGGGTCCACAAGCCTTACGTCCCGGACTCGCACGAGATGAGCGAGTTCACGTTACGGGCGCTGATTATCGGCCTGATCATGACCGGAATTCTTGGCGCCGCGAACGCCTACCTCGGGCTGAAGGCGGGCATGACAATCGCCGCGACCTATCCGGCAGCTGTCATTGGTATGGCTGTTCTTCGCCTGATGAAGGGCTCGCTACTGGAAGAGAACCTGGCACGAACCGTTGGCTCCATTGGCGAATCGGTGGCTGCCGGCGCGGTTTTCACAATTCCGGCGTTCGTCATGGCGGGCCTGTGGCCCGGGCTGACCCGCGAAAAGTACTGGAATTCGGTCGTGCTCATGGCGCTGGGTGGCACCTTGGGCATCTTGCTGGTTACGTTGTTGCGGCGCGTAATGGTGGAAGACCCCGAGCTTCCCTACCCTGAGTCGGTTGCCGCATCGGAAATTCACAAGGCCGGACAGCAAGGATCGAAAGCGGCGAAGATTTTGTTCAGCAACATGGGATTTGGCGGGTTCATCTACCTGCTGGGGGCGATCAACGTTTTCCAGGCCAACAATACGTTCAACGTGAACATCAGCGAGTTGGGTAAGAAGTTGCTGCTGCGCACCAGCACGAATCCCAACGTCGCGACAACGGTCACCGGCGGAGCGACGCTGATGACTGCTCCGGACGTGAGTCCGGCGTACCTTGGCGTGGGTTACATTATCGGTCCGCGGCTGGCGGCCTTGAACTTTGCCGGAGGCGTGCTGGCATGGGGCTTGTTGGTGCCGCTACTCACGTTTACGGTTGGACCTTATCTTCAGGCGAGCCAGCCGAATGGTCAGACGCTGGCGTGGCCGCTATTGGCGCAGGCGATTTATTACTCCATTGTGCGGCCGATTGCGGTGGGAGGCATGCTGGTCGGCGCGTCTTACACGCTGTTTAAGATGCGGAAGCAGTTGGCGATTGGCATGGGCCGCGCCGTGTCTGACCTGAAGAAGTCGGCGGCGGCGCATGCGGCCAGCAATCGCACGGAGCGCGACCTGCCAGCCAAAGTGATCTTCGCTGGCGTCGGCGCGGTGTTCATTGCGATGATTGCGCTCTATTACTACTTCATTTCGGGCGCTGGCAATCTGCCAGGCTCCAAAGTTATCGCCGGTGCGCTGGTCGCGGCTGGTGTGATGATCGTGCTCGGCTTCTTCTTTGCGGCAGTGTCCGGCAATCTCGTCGGACTGATCGGCTCGTCAAACAACCCTGTTTCCGGACTCACTCTGTGTACTTTGGTTATCGCGGCGTTGCTGATGGTGGCGCTGGGAGTGTCGGGTCCAGGAGGCGTGGCTGCGGTACTAGGAGTGGCTGCAGTAATTTGCGTGTCATCCGCGGTTGCAGGCGAGATGCTGCAGGACTTAAAAGTAGGACACATTCTGGGCGGCACACCATCGAAAATGGAAATCGGCGATCTGCTAGGTGTGGTTATGGCTTCGCTCGTGCTGTTCTTCCCCTTGGCGGTCCTCGACAAAGCGTATCATTTTGGCAGCTCGGCGCTGCCTGCACCGCAAGCCGGACTGATGGCGATGCTGGCGAAGGGCATTGTGGGCGGCGAAATGGCATGGCCGCTGGTCGTCGTCGGCATCCTCATGGGCCTGGCGATGATCATGATCGAGGTGCGGAGCGTGATGCTCTTCGCGGTCGGAATGTATCTGCCGCTAGGTACGACGTTCGCAATCTTCGTGGGCGGTCTGATTCGCTGGGTCACCGATACGCTGCGCGATCGCCGTGGGTTCAATGATGCTCAGAAGGCCCGGGTGGACAATGCCGGGGTGCTGACCGCCTCGGGTCTGATTGCTGGCGAGGCGCTGTGTGGGTTAGTGATTGCCAGCCTGGTCGGCGCTGGAAAAGATGTTGCGCTGCTGAAGTGGCATGCGCCGTTCATCGCTGCGCTGATTGCCTTGGCCGTACTGGTTGTCGCAATGATTCGCGTGCCGCTGGCGAATGCCGGGCGCCCGGATGAGCCGGCGCCACCGACAGCGATTATGTAGACAACTATCATTCAAGAAGATGGCCGCCATGGTGGGCGGCCCTTTTTGTGGGAGTTGGGCGTCTTAGATTGAAAGTCGCGCCAATGGCATTTGCAATGGCCGGGAAACCTTTTTTGACTAAGGCTTTAGCCGCTGAGGTAAGGAGAACCAATTACCTCAGGCGCTAAAGCGCGCAAAAGTGCGACCCGCTCATGCACGCCTGAAGGCGTGTTCTAACCTCACCGGCAACAGCGACGCCATCGATACGCACGGAAAAATTGCAGAGGCCGAGATCATCCCCGCCTTTGTTTTAGACTGAGATTTCGTGAGTATTTCTGAACAGTTGGTTTTGATTCGCGAGCACATTCTCGCGGCCGCACGCCGCGCCGGGCGCAACCCTAACCAGATTTCGCTGATGGCAGTAAGCAAAGCCTTTCCAGCCGAAACGATTCTTGAAGCCTACGCCGCTGGCCAACGGCTGTTCGGCGAAAATCGCGTGCAGGAGTTTGCTGAGAAGCTCCCACAGCTGACAAGGTTGCAAGGCGCATGCTTCCACATGATCGGCCATCTGCAATCGAACAAAGCAGCGAAAGCGGCGGAGATATTCGACGCGGTCGATTCGGTTGCCTCCGCTAAACTCGCGCAAGGTCTCAACCAAGCCGCCAAGAAGCTGGGCAAAACGCTCGAGGTGCTGATTGAGATCAATGTCGGCGGCGAACCGGCCAAGAGCGGACTGCCGCCAGACGCACCTGAAATCGAAGCTATCCTCAGCCAATCGCCTCAATGGCCTCAATTGCAAATTCGCGGGCTCATGACTGTTCCGCCCTACACTGACGATCCCGAGGGAGCACGACAGTACTTCCGGACGCTACGGCTGTTGCGCGATCGGCTTGCCTTGCGCAAGTTTGCCAATGTTAGCCTCGATACGCTCTCGATGGGCATGTCGCACGACTTCGAGGTTGCCATCGAAGAAGGCTCCACATGCGTGCGCATCGGCTCAGCGATCTTCGGAGACCGTCCGAAGCCGTGATCCCGATTCACGATACGCCGGCCGGCGCGGCATTCCGGGTCAAGTTGCATCCGCGCGCGCGAAAAAATGCGATCACCGGAGTTGTCGGCGATGCGCTCAAGCTGGCATTGACGGCTCCTCCGGTGGAAGGCAAGGCCAATGAAGCATGTATCGAGTTTTTCGCTGAGTTTTTGAATGTTCCGCGCCCGTCGGTTACGATAGCCGCCGGAGCATCCAGCCGTAACAAAGTCATTGTTGTACGTGGCCTTTCGGCCAATCAGGTGGAATCGAGGCTGAAGATAGTTGTCACTGGCTAGTTGTCAGTTGTCAGTAAGCGGCATGGAAATGACAACTGAGAACTGACAACCGACAACTGACGACTACTATGACCTTCACCCAGCGTTGGCAGGACATTCGCACTGGTTTCGAGCGGCCGTTCTGGGTCGCCAACATCAGCGAGCTGTTCGAACGCCTCTCGTATTACGCGGCCTTTGCCTCCATGACGCGCTACCTACACGAGGCGCTGCAATTCCCCTCCCAGCAAGCCAGCGCGTTCAGCGGCTTTTTCGGCGGGCTGGTTTGGTTCCTGCCGATATTTGGCGGTACGCTGGCCGACCGCATGGGTTTCCGCAGAGCCCTGGCGCTCGCCTATCTCATTCTGGCCTGCGCATATTTCCTGCTTGGCTCGCTGGGTGCGCCGTGGATGGCCCCAGTGCGGCAGACCGTGCCACTGGGAGTGCTGGTAGTGCTCGTGCTGGCCTTGCCGGCTTTCGGCGTAGCCCTGGTGAAGCCTACGGTGGTCGGCGTGACCGCGCACTCGTCAAAGGAGAACGTTCGCTCCTTCGGCTACTCGATCTACTACACCCTGGTAAACATCGGCGGAGCGTTGGGGCCATATGTAGCATCTTACGTTCACCACCGCATGAGCGTGGAAAACGTGTTCCGCGTGGCGTCGCTGAGCGTGTTTCTTATGTTCCTGGGCGTGCTGGCGTTCTTCCGTGAGCCGAACCGCGCGCTGGATACTCACCCTGCATCCATGGCAGAAGCCGGACGAAATTTTCTGACAGTGCTGACCAACCCACGCTTCATGCTGTTTCTGCTGATCTTCACTGGCTATTGGATTGTGTACTGGCAGGAGTTTCTCACGCTGCCGCTGTACCTACACAATTACGTAAATCCCAATCTCGACACGGAACTGCTGCTATCGACTGGTCCGATTGTGGTGATTGCGCTCACCATGGTGATCACGCTGCTCACGCAGAAGGTCCCGGCGCTTGCGGCCATCACGGCAGGCACGCTAATCAGTGCCGTGGGGTGGGTGTTCCTGATTCTGCTGCCATCAGGCCTGGGCGCGGTGTTGACTCTGATTGCAGTGGCGCTTGGGGAGATCACCATGTCTCCACGGTATTACGACTACGTGTCGCGACTTGCGCCCGAGGGGCAGCAGGGAACGTATATGGGCTTCGCCTTCATGCCGCTGGGAATAGGGTCGCTAATCGGTGGGGCCTTCGGCGGTTTCCTGATTCACTATTTCGGCGAGACAAAGCACCAGCCCGCAGGCATGTGGTGGGTGATCATCGCCGTAGGTGTACTGACGGCCGTGCTGCTGTGGGTGTATGACAAGCTAATGCTGCCGAAGGGTGCCTAGGCTTTTCGCTTTTCGCTGATTGCTTTCGTTCTCGTTTGTTCTCGGTATTTCGCTAATTGCTAGAACTGATCTCATCAATGCCTCGCGTCAGGGCCCGGCTTCAGCCGTGCTGCCCCCCTGATAATTAAACCGCTGAGCTCTGAGGAAATCGATTCTGGCATTTGTTATTAATGAGACGACTGCTGGTTGCTTTAGCTGTTAGCGGCAGCTTGATGGGTAGAATGTCACACAAACCGCCCTCCCACATTGCGGCCCATATCCGTCGTGTGCTCATCGATGGCGGCTCGGCCCCGCATACAATCGAAGTTCAGCGGTTCTTCAAGCACGAAGTTAAGTCGCGCGGCTGGCGTACGCCCGAATTGCGTGAGCTGGCGAAACGCTTCCGCCGTACGATTCTCGTGGAAGGCGGATTGTCCTACCTCATCCAGGTGGCCGACCAACTCTTTGCCGGGGAGGTAGTGGAAGAGAAGGCGTTCGCGGTGCTGCTGCTGGAGGGCATGACTCCGCAATTCGGTCCCCAGGAATTCAAGCTCTTCGAAAGTTGGCTCGATCGCATCACATCTTGGGCCGATCACGATGGCCTGGTGCACTATCTGATCGGCCCGATGGTCGTCTCGAACGACCGCTATCTATCTCGGCTTACAGTCTGGGCAAAAGGGAAGAGTGTATGGCACCGGCGCGCGGCTGCTGTCGCTCTCATTCAGAGCACGCGCCAACACAAGAATTTCGAGCACGTCCGGGCGATGACAGAACTCTTGCTGGAGAGCAGCGACGACATGGTGCAGAAAGGACTGGGCTGGCTACTGCGTGAAGCCGCAAAGGCGAATCCGGAGGAGACGGTCGCCTATCTGATGACGATTCGCGATCGTACACCGCGATTCGTGCTGCGAACAGCGTGCGAGACACTCGACTCAGCGACTCGCCAAAGAGTGCTTGAAGGGCCACGAAGCAGAACAATCGTCAAAAACTCCTGACGGTTACCTCGGCCAAGCTTCCACGCTCTGCTTTGCTGCCCAGCAGCTGCTTGCATTGCAAGACACCCTGGACAAAGGAAGCAAGCCTTTGCTCCGATCGAGGAAGGGAGTCCGTACGGACGTTAATTCGGCCCGGCACGGGCGCGGACCGGGAGGCGGGTCCGTCCTGGCGCCGGTTCCTGCAGTACGAAAGCCCAGGTGGTGAAAATATTCCCCGCTGGGAGATTGCCAGGACAGCCAATGGTGATGCCGTGCGTAACCGATCCGATAGCATTGGGAATAAGATCGCCGCCGGGCAACCTGACGGCCTTTGCTCTTCGGAGTCAGCAAGCATGGAATAACCCGCAGTACCACATCCATGCCAAAACCAGGAAAATTCCAAGCACGACGAGCAAAAAAGTATTTCTTCATGAAATTGGTAATGTTAACGCGAATCTGAGGCCCTCCCCCGTGATCGCCATCACGGTCGAGGTGGCGGGTCATTTACAATAGATTTCGCATGAATCTTTCCGAAATTCAGGCTGCCCTGCGCAGCGGCGGCCACGAAGCCTGGCTATTCTACGATCATCATCACCGCGATCCCATTGCTTACCGTGTTCTCGGGCTGCCGACAGACCGCCTCACTAGCCGGCGCTGGTTCTATGTGATTCCTGCACAGGGTGAGCCCAAGAAGCTGGTACATCGTATCGAGAGTCATCATCTCGACTCGCTGCCGGGCAGCAAACTCGAGTATTCGGCATGGGAGGAACTGTGGTCGAACCTCGAAGCAATGATCAAACCGTATAGCAAGCTGGTGATGCAGTATTCGCCGAATAACCAGATTCCCTATATCTCCTTAGTGGATGCTGGGATGCTGGAGTTGATCCGTAGCTTTGGCAAGGAGATCGTGACGTCTGCCAATCTGGTTGCTTACTTCGAGGCTACACTCACCGAGAAGCAGATTGCATCGCACTACAAAGCTCAAGGGAAGATCGATCAGATTACGGCCGGCGCGTTTCAGGAGATCGGCCGGCGCGTGCGCGATGGCGGCACGCACGAGTATGAAATCCAGCAGTGGATCATGGAGGCGTTCAGGCGCGAAGATCTTGTGACTTGCGATCCGCCGAACGTAAGCGTGAACGCCCACAGCGGCGACCCGCATTATGAGCCGTCGTCGACGTCTTCAGCTCCGATTCGCCAGGGCGACTTCGTGCTGCTCGACATCTGGGCAAAAACGAACGAGCCTGACGCCGTGTTTTACGACATCACCTGGACGGGCGTGATCGGCACGCCGAGCGACCAGCAGCGCGAAGTGTTTACGGTGGTACGCGACGCGCGGAATGTCGGTATTGGCAGGGTGCAGGAGGCGTTTGAGGCAGGTAAGCGCATCTGCGGATGGGAAATTGATCAGGCGGTGCGCGAGCATATTATCGCCAAGGGATACGGAGCAAATATCTTTCACCGTACCGGGCACTCCATTACCTCCGACATTCACGGCAATGGAGCGAATCTCGACAATCTGGAGACCAAGGACGACCGCCTGATTCTGCCGAACACGTGTTTCTCGGTCGAGCCTGGCATTTATCTGCCAGACTTCGGCGTGCGCAGCGAAGTGGACATGATAATCCGCAACGGCAAGGCCGAGGTCACAGGGCAAATTCAGGACGAGTTGGTACTGATCTGATGGCGAACCTACAACAAACGGCGGCAAAAGGCGGCGAAGTATCGGCAAGTTCGATGGCAATCATCGCACCATTTGCCGGATGGCTGCTGCCCGGGCTTGGACACTTCATTCAGCGGAAATGGATTCGCGGGCTCCTGCTCATGCTGGCGGTGTTCATCATGTTCTTTGCCGGAATCGGCATGCAGGGCAAGGTATACGGATTCAACACAGGAGACCTGCTCGATATCTTAGGATTTGTTGGAGATGTCGGCTCGGGCATGCTGTACTTTATCGCGCGTACGATGGATTGGGGTGGCGGCAATATTCAACGCGCCGTAGCGGACTACGGAACCAAGTACATCGTGGTAGCGGGTTTGCTGAACATCATCGCCGCGGTGGACGCGCACCAGATCGCGATCGGCAAGAAATCATGACCTTCGAACTCTCTCACTTTACGGCGGCTGTCATCTTCGCCGCCTGTGCCTCCACCGTGTTCGGCATTACCCAGCGCAACACGCCGCGCGATATGGTGCGCTACGGCGCCTACTGCTTTGCGCTGTTTGTTGGCGGAGTGATTGTCGCGGCGTGGGTTATGTGGGCGATTAAACACTAGTTGACAGTTGTTGGTTGTCAGTTCTCCGTTGCTAAGTCGTCGAGATTTTCTGACAACTGACAGCTGCTCACTGACAACTGTTTGTCACCCTTCCCACACGAACGCATCGAATACGCGCCTCGTTTCGAATCCGAGCTTACGGTAGAGCTCAACGGCGCGCCGATTGGCCTCGGTGACAGTCAGCGTCAACAGCTTGAATTTTCGGCTGCGCAGCGCCTCGCAGGTTTGCGCTAGCAGATTTTCCCCAATTCCCTGCCCGCGGTATTCCGGCAGTAGGCATACCTGTGTGACATGCCCTACATCGTCGCGCACGCGCGAGCAGAGTATGAGGCCGATCAGAGAATTCGACGGCGGGTGAAGGGCGACAAACGAGGCTTCGGGATCGAAGACTCCACAACCCGGGAACCGCACGATATTGTTCAAGAAACGCATCGAACCTCCGGCCGTGCGGTACTGGTCGTTGATCTCGGAATCAATGTGGGCACGATAAGAGGCAGTGATAATTCCCGCTGACGGCTGGTAGTCCGCGTCCGTCCAGCGACGAATCTGGACGCCATCGACGGATTGCGGCTTGGGAGTCGGGTGCGTCGCAAGATCGAGGCACAAGAACAGTCGCCGATAGCGATGAAACCCATTCGCGGTAAAGGGCTCGGCCAGCTCGCCAGTGTTTTGCGCCAGTAACTGCGCCTCCACGCGTTGCACTCCGGGTGACTGTTGCAGTGTCTCGACGACATGCTCGATAAGACTCGTTTGGACGGCGCGTGCATCTCCGCGGCTGGGCGACACAAACAGATCGCCGATCACTCCCTTGCTTCCTTCGTATACGAAGAACGAGTAGCCGACGATGCTGCCCCGCTCCAGGGCGGCGTAGCCCGGCAGAATTTTGGCATCGATGTAGCGCAGGATCATCTCCGAGGAACTGCGATAATCCCAAGCCAGCTTTTCGCCCCAGCGCTGGACTTCCTGATCGAGCAGGGATCGCAGGTCCGCTGAAGAGAAGTGCCTGAGGTCGAGGACTTCCACGCCCATCGCCGGCCGAATTGGATTGCGTACTGCCATGCGTCGCGAATCGCTTTTTGCGGTAACCCGCAAAAGAATAGCATTGTGACTCAGTCTAGAGCGGCTACGGTGCTAGAGGCAAACTTAAGAACACGGGCTGTCACCGTGAAGTTGTCGTCTGCGGCCCCGCCGCCGACACCAGATAGAAGTCGAGCTTTTGCGGGGAGAAGCCGCCTATCCAGGTTACGCGACGGCCCTTGGCTCGGAACTCCAGCTCTTTCTGCGACCCTGCGGCAGCCACGACCACATGCTCGACATCTGGAATGTCGTTCCGCTCGTAGCTGGCGATCTTGTGATTGCGGTAGAAGCCAAGTCCGTATTCGACACCACGCGGCACGTCGTAGACGGCAACGGATGGAACTTCGTTCAAGGTGGCATTCGCCAGCCGTAATTGCACGGGCCTGGCCGACTGCAGGACGTCGATCATCGGTGCGGTTCCGCGCAACAACAGTGCAAAGGTGATCAGCACCGGGACCAGTGTGGCAAAGCGAAGAATGCGGTAGCCTTGCGAACGGAGGCTCAGCCAGATCGTCAGAATACCAATGACGGAGAGCGCTGCGGCCACAATCCAGGCCGGCTTGGTGACCTCCTGGTGCACCAGCCGGAAAGGGACAATCAAGGCAGCAACCATCAATCCAGCGCATAGCAGGGCCTGCGAAGTGGTTAGCCATATCGGCGGCCTGTCTCCGTCCTGTTCGCGGCGAAGAATGAAGTCTGCGAGCAAAATAGTAGCCGCTGGAATCGACGGCAGAATGTATCCCGGCAGCTTCGACAGCGAAGGCGAAAAGAACAGAATAGGCAACAGGAACCAGATCGCCAGAAAGAGGCGGAGGTCTTCTTGTCCTCGCTCTTCAGTGGCGGAATAGCGCCAGTCTCGAACGGCATCGACCAACGCCGTCACTGCAAAGATCGTCCACGGCAGCAGGCCGATCAGTGCAACGGGAACGAAGTACCAGAAGGGCTGTTTGTGGCGGTACATGTCAGTCGCGTAACGGGTCAGGTTTTGTTCCAGGATGAACACGCGGAAAAACTGTGGATTGGCATGCTGGACCGCGATGAACCACGGCAGCACAACCACAACAAACAAAGCAATGCCGGGCTGCCAAAGCATCTGCTGCACGAGTCCCCAGTCATGACGCAAGCCAACGAACACTAGCAGGACGACCACGGCTAGAAAGATGGCAACCGGCCCCTTAGCCAGTGTGGCCAGGGCGAGGCATAGATAGAATGGCAGCAGCCAGCCGTGGTTTTGCGACTCGTACCATCCCCACCAGCTCAGCATGGCAATGGTGAAGGTGGCGGTCAGCGGCATGTCGGTGCTGGCGCCGCGGCCAAAGCCAATGACCATCAAGGACGCAGCCGTAATCAGCGCGGCATCAAGCTGCATGCCCCGGCGAAATCGACGTGCCCACACGTAGATGAAGAACACCATCACCGTGGCAAGCACACTTGAAGGCAAACGCGCTGCCCAGTCGCTCACGCCGCCGGTAGCCTGGTAGGCTAGCATCGCTCCCCAGTAGTACAGCGGAGGCTTCTCCAGCCAGGGCTGTCCCCACAATGTGGGAGTTACCCAGTCGTGCCGCTGCAACATCTCCCGCGCCACCTGGGCGTAGCGCGGCTCATCGGCCCCCACCAGCCCAATGATCTGTAGTCCGGCATAGAAGAGAAAGGCGGAGAAGGCAATCAGCGCGACCATGTCGGTCGAGCGCCGCATGCGGTCGGACGAAGGCCTCTTGTCGTTCTTGTTATCGGTCGTGAGTGCGATAACTATTGCACCTTGTCCGCGGGAGTGCGGTTCTGGAATCCGCGGATCTTCAACTGCGCAATCATACGCTCGGTGGCGACCGAGAGCGGACCCTCAATGGCGCATCCGCTGGCGCAGGTATGACCGCCTCCGCCGAACGTCTCAGCGACCTTGGCTACGTTGATCGCGCCTTTGCTCCGCAAGCTTACACGGAAACGCCCGTCCGCCTGCTCCCGGAAAAACAGAGCCACTTCGATACCCTGAATGGCCAGTGCATAGTTGACCAGGCCTTCGCAGTCTTCCTCTTGTGACTGGAATAGCTCCATGGCGCGATGGGTGACGTGCATCCAGGCCAGGCTTCCATCGCGGTGCAGCGAGCTGAGCGCCGCGCCCAGCAGCCGCATCTTCGAAAGCTGGGTAGAGAAATACACATTGTGCGCAATCTTTACAGGATCGGCGCCGCAACGTACCAGCTCCTGTGCCAATGCAAACGTGCTTTCGTTAGTGCCGGTGAAACAGAACGAGCCTGTATCAGTCAGCACGGCGGTGTAGAGGCAGGTAGCGACTTCCGGCGAGATCTTCACCCCGGCCTGACCTGCCAGCCGGAAAATCATTTCCGCGGTTGCGCAGGCGTTGGGATCGATCCAGTTCACGTCGGCGAAAGGCCGAGCCGTATCGTGATGATCGATGTTGATGAGGTAGTGATTCTCAAGCCCGCTCAGCCTGGTACGGGCAATGCCGTCGCACTCCAGGATGATGGCAGCTTCGGCTTCGGGAGCCTGCTCCAGTTCCAGCAGCACGGAATCCGCATACGGAAGCGGGCGGTAGATTCCCGGAACTCCATCGCGGAGGACCACCTCGGCCTGCTTACCCATGCTGCGCAGAATCTGCGCGCAAGCCAAGGCTGAGCCGACGGCATCACCGTCCGGCCGCGCGTGCGAAGTAAGGATGAACTTCTGGCGTCTTTCGATCTGGTTCAACACTTCGTCGAGCATTTCCCCCAGGCCCCGGCTCAATTCTGGCGCTTGCGTTTCTCAATGCGCCTTAGCAACTCCTCCACACGGCTGCCATACTTCTCCGACTGGTCAAGCACAAACACCAGCTCGGGAGCATGCCGCAGTCCCAGATTGGTCACCAGCGCATGGCGAATGAAGCTCCGCGATGCGTTCAGGCCCTCCAGGCTCTCCGCGATTTCTTGGTCGCTGCCTTCAATTGCGACAAAGACTCGTGCCACCTTGCCTTCCGGCGCAAGGTGCACTTCGTTCACGGACACCAGGCCAATGCGAGGATCTTCGAGCTCCCCCTCGACCAGCGAGGTAATCTCTTCTCGCAAGGCTTCGCTGCGCCGCTCGCGATGATATCTTTGACTACGGTTTTCCATCTTTCCTGCACGGCCCAGCGAAAAAGCCGAACGTAAGAGAATACGCTAAAACGTCAAGCGGGGTGTGATAACCATCACGATTCCTCCGGTATTTGCTCGCCAAACTCCCTTTCTTCCAGGAAATCGAGCAACGAATCCGTTACTTCCCCGCCGCTGTTGTTGGCGGCACGAGCGGCGAACCGCTCCACGTTGCGCATGAGTCCATGCAGGTATTCGCGTGACGACGAGATACTGACCACGCCCAGGGTGGCTCGTTGCCAGGCATCGCTGGGATCAACTTCGGCTACCGAAACATTGAACCGCGTGCGCAGGCCATCTTTTACGCTTCGCACCACCTGCCGCTTATCTTTCAGCGAGTGCGCTCCCTCAATGCGGATTTCCAGCATGAGATACGCGATCATAGGCTTATCCGGTTACACGAAGTCCCGGAAATTGTGCCCCGCTCCGCGAGGAACACCTTCCGGGACTCACTGCTGTTGCTTCTTGTCGTTACGCGAACGCTTCGGCGGCCACCTTCTCGGTCACGAACGCCTCGATGACATCACCCTGCTTGATATCACCGTACCCGGCGATCCCGATACCGCACTCCATGCCATTGCGCACTTCGCTGGCATCGTCTTTGAAGCGCCGCAGCGATCCAACCTTGCCCTTGAAGATGACGACGTTATCGCGCAGCAGACGCACTTCGGAATCGCGCTTAATGATACCGTCTATCACCTGGCAGCCAGCAATCGTTCCGACCTTGGGAATACGGAAGGTCTCGCGGACCTCGGCGCGTCCCTGGTAGGTCTCCTTGATGACCGGCTCCAGCAGGCCCGACATCGCCTTCTTCATCTCGTCCTGCAATTCGTAGATGATCGAGTGCAGGCGCACGTCGACCTTCTCCTGCTCGGCCAGTTCCTGCGCCTTGCGCTCGGGACGAACGTTGAAGCCAATGATGACGGCGTTCGACGCCGAGGCTAACAGCACGTCGGATTCGGTGATTGCCCCCACGCCTTGGCGGACGATGTTGAGCTTCACCTTCTCGTTGGACATCTTGCTGAGCAGGTCGGAAAGCACTTCCACCGAACCACCCACGTCGCCTTTGAGAATGATGGATAGTTCCTTTTGTCCGCTGCTCTTCAGCTGCTCGGCCAGGCCTTCGAGCGACACGCGCGAGCTCTTCGCCAGTGCGGCCTCGCGCGCCTTGGCCTCGCGATATTCAGAGATGTCGCGTGCTATCTCGCGGTCGGCCACGGCCACGAGCGGATCGCCTGCTTGCGGCAGTCCTTCCAGGCCTAGCACTTCGACCGGTGTAGCCGGCGGCGCAGCTTCCACCACAACTCCGCGATCATTGAACATCGCACGGACTTTGCCGAAGACGTTGCCTACGACAAAGTTGTCGCCGGCGTGCAAGGTACCGTTCTGCACCAGCACGGTTGCCACGGGGCCGCGTCCGCGGTCCAGCTTGGCTTCGAGAACGGTGCCAGTCGCCGGACGCTCCGGAACAGCTTTCAGGTCCTGCAGATCGGCCACTAGGCAGATCATTTCCAGCAGCAGGTTGAGGTTCGTCTTCTGCTTAGCGGAAACGTCCACAAACACGGTGTTGCCGCCCCAGTCCTCGGGCATCAGGCCGCGGTCGGCCAGTTGCTTCTTCACCCGGTCGGGCATGGCGTCGGGTTTGTCGATCTTGTTCACTGCCACGATGATCGGCACGTTCGCAGCTTTAGCATGATCGATCGCTTCCAGCGTCTGCGGCATCACGCCATCGTCAGCGGCCACAACCAGCACGACGATGTCGGTGACCTTCGATCCGCGTGCACGCATACGCGTAAACGCTTCGTGGCCCGGGGTGTCGAGGAAGACGATCTCGCGGCCATAGGCAGGCGAATTTGTATCCGTAATCGCCACCTTGTAGGCGCCAATATGCTGCGTGATACCTCCGGCTTCGCCTTCAGCCACGCTGGTCGAGCGGATCGCGTCGAGCAGACTGGTTTTGCCGTGATCGACGTGGCCCATGATCGTCACTACCGGCGGACGTGTGACGGCTGCAGAAGTAGCTTCCTCGCCGGCGCCTTCCGCTGGCGCTGTGTCCTTCGCCAACTGCTCTTCGAAAGTGATGACGTCCGTGGTGGCTCCGAAGTGACGTGCCATCTCGGTGGCCAGCTCGTGATCGAGCGTCTGGTTCACGGTGGCAAACACACCACGTGCCAGCAGACGCGCGATCAGGTCCTTGGCGCGAATTTCCAGTTTCTCTGCCAGGTCCTTTACGCTGATCCCTTCCGGAATCGTGATGTTGCGCGTAATGGGCAGCGGCTCGGTCGACAGCGACAAGCGCGGCGGCGGCACAAAGCCCTTCATCGGGCCTTCCTTCACGCCACGCGGAACGTACCGCGCTCCGGGACGTGCAGGACGTCCCGCCGGACGCTGACCCGTAGGCGGAGGCGGAGGCGGAAGTCCCGGACCGACACCGAACGGACGCGTGCCTGGAGCTCCGGAGCGCGTTGGATGCGGACCACGGCGCTCGCCCGGACGTATCGGTGGACGCCCAGTAGCCGGAGCACCCGCACCACCTTGGCTTTGCGCCGGAAACTGCGGGCGCGGGCGCTGAAAGATAGGTTTGCCACGTTCCGGCATTCCTGTGCGCGGCGTCGTAGTTGTCGACGCGGCTGGGCGCACAGGCGCCGAGTAAACGGGGCGCGGTCCTGTCTGCGGAACGATCAGCCTTCTCGGCGGAGGCGCCGCCGGCTTATGTAATACGGTTACAGGCTTTGCTGGCGCGGCAAGCGTTTGCGCAGCGGGCGCTTCGCTGGCTGGCTTCTCGGCCTCAGGCTCAACAGGAGCAGGCGGCGCTACCGCGACTTCTGCCTGTGCTTCCGCAGGCTTACTCTCCACCGGCGCCGGCGGCCTCGTCTCAACGGTCTCGATCGACTCCGCGACGATCGCGGGCGACGTCGGTGCTTCAGCGACTGGAGGCGGAGGCGTAACCGGCGGCTTGGGAGGGATCACCACCGTAGCGGCAGGGCGAGCGATCGTTTGCGGAGTGATGAGGCGTGGAGCGGGCTTCGGCGGTTCAACCGGCGCAGCCGGAGCCGCGTTGGCGGTTACTGCTGGTGGCTTCGGAGCCACGCTCGGCGGACGCGATGGCACGGCTGCAGCGGGAGTAACGCTGGTGCGCGGCGGACCTTGCGGAGCAACAAGACGCGACGGTGTGGCCGGCTGGGCGGCCTTTTGGGTAATCGCCTTCAACACGTCGCCGGGTTTGGAGATATGCGAAAGGTCGATCTTCGGCTTGAATTCTTCCCTGGCCGGATGGATTCCTTTGGCGGGAGCACCGCCCCCCTCCCCGTGCTCGGCGTAATACTTCCGTACGCGCTCCGCTTCGTCCACTTCGATGGAGCTGGAGTGGGTCTTCTTTTCCGTGACTCCGACCTTCAGTAATAGATCAAGAATCACTTTGCTTTTGACCTCGAGTTCCCTCGCCAAGTCGTTAATTCGAACCTTTTGCTGCATTCCGCCCTGTTTCCTCCGTGATATCCCGTAGCCTACGCGTTCATAGCATCCTCACGTCTTCTTTGTTCTTCTCGCGGTTTGGCCGGGTCCCCGTCTGCTATGAGAGCGCCAAGGGGTGTAAGGCACCGCGATTCTTTAGTGTCCACTACCTTCGTTCGCCAGGCTCTTCTTCGTCTGGCACATTCTCGCCCGCGACTTCGGGTCGCTCGTGCGTAGTCACTTCCCCCTCATCAGCAGGGGGAGCATTCTCCACTCCATCCACCACCTCGGCCTCGAAATACTGGCCTTCATCGACCAGCTCTTCCACCGACTCATTGGAAGCCTCGGGCACTTCGGAGAGCTCCGACAAATCGCCGGAATCAACTGTCTCGGCAGTCACCTCAGCTTCACCTTCAGCAACGATCTCAGCTTCCTCCGGCGTCAGCGAAGACTCCTCGTCACCCTGCTCGTCGAACGCGCCTTCCAACAAAGCCTCCTCACGCTCCGGAGTTTCCGAAGCTTGGGCGGTCCCCAACACGGATTCGTCGCTGTCTACACCTTCGGCTCCAGCTTCCGTTGCGCCCTCGAGGCTGGAGAAGTAGTTGTTCACCGCGATACTGATCTTCTCCACGGTCTTCGGTCCGACACCCGGAATCTCTTCCAACTGCTCCGGCGTCATGTCGGCAACCTGCTCGACGGTGGTGATGCCAGCCGCTACCAGCTTCTCGATGATGCCTTCTTCCAGGTCCGGCACGTTCTCCAATGGCGTCGAAGTCTGTGTCATGACCTGCGACATCTGCGCCTCCACTTCCTGGCGCTTCTCCTCCTCGCTCTTGATGTCGATCTTCCACCCCAGCAGCTTGGCGGCGAGCCGTACGTTCTGGCCTTTCTTGCCAATCGCCAGGGAAAGCTGGCTGTCATCCACGATGACCTCCAGGTGTTTATCCTGACCCTCGAGAACTGTGACGCGGCTTACCTTCGCTGGCTGCAACGCCTTCTCGGCAAACGTCACCGGATCTTCGTGATACTCGATAATGTCGATCTTTTCGCCACGCAGTTCGCGGATGATTGACTGCACGCGCATGCCTTTCATGCCGACGCACGCGCCCACCGGATCGACGTCCTTGTCCTTCGACATCACCGCAATCTTAGTGCGCTCACCGGCTTCGCGGGCGATGGCGCGGATGACCACAGTGTTGTCGTAAATCTCAGGCACTTCCGTCTGGAACAAGTGCGTCACCAACTCCGGCACCGCACGCGAAGCAATGACCTGCGGGCCCTTCGCCGCTTTTTCAACTCGCGCGATGACCACGCGAACACGCTCGCCCGGCGAGAAAGACTCCAGCCGGGACTGCTCCTTCTTCGGCATGCGCGCCTCGGCTTTGCCGAGATCCACAATCACGTCCTGACCCTCAACGCGCTTCACCGTGGCATTAATAATTTCGCCGACGCGGCCAATGTACTCGTTGTAAACGGTGTCGCGCTCGGCCTCGCGCACCTTCTGGAAAATCACTTGCTTCGCCAGTTGCGCGGCGATGCGGCCCAGAACTTCGGTCGGCTTCTCCGTACGCAGTTCGCCTCCCACTTCTGCCGCAGGATCGATGCGCTTTGCGTCATCCAGCGAAATCTGCGCATTCGGATCCTCCACCAGGCCGGAGTTCTCGACGATGGTGCGCACCGCAAAAGCGCGAATCTGTCCGGTTTCTTTGTCCAGTTCAGCGCGCAGGTTCTCCTGCGTCTTGTAATACTTTCGGGTGGCTACAACGATGGCATCTTCCACCGCGCTCACGACAATCTCCGGATTGATGCCCTTCTCCCTGCTGAGGGCGTCGATCACGTTGTACAGTTCACTTGCCATAAGACTCCTGCCACCTTACTTCCGGACATGCGCCGGCTGTTTGCCCCGCCGAACTAAAACTCGGGCACGAGATTGGCTTTTTCCACATTGGCCAACTCGATTTCAACTTTTGCTCCTGCTTCTACCGCTTCTTGCTTCTTGCTCTTCTTCCGGCCGGCTAACTCCAGGCCAATCCTTCCCTCGCCCAGCCACTCCAACCGGCCTTCGAAGTGCCGGTTGCCATTGATCGGATTACGCGTCATCAGCTTCACCAAACTACCGCTGAAGCGCTCAAATTCGGCGGGCTTGGTCAACTTCCGATCCAGTCCCGGCGACGAAACCTCCAAGGTGTACGACCCGCCCGGTACCGCATCTTCGACGTCAAAGATCGTTCCGATTTCGCGGCTGAAGTTCGAGCAGTCGTCGTGGGTCACGCCGCCCGGCTTGTCAATGAAGATCCGCAACATGCGGGCCTTACCGCCGCCCCGAAGCTCTACGTCGACTACTTCCAACCCGCTGGACACCGCCACCCGATCGACGATCTCCTGAATCCTGTCCAACCCAGCCGCCATTTCCGTCTCAACCAGTTCCGGCATCTAAGCACAACCCACCCCTCAGGCACCGATTGCCGCCTGGACTCGCCAAAGACCCAGCGGAATGAAGGGGTGGAATAATAAAGTGGGCTCTCGCCCACCGGTGTACTTCGTCAAGTATGCCGAGGTTTCCGCCACGCTGCCGGGGGTGGCCGAAACCGCTGTCACACAGCAATACCTCCTTAATCATACGCCCGCTCTGACCGGAATTCAATTGGGCGTATCGCGCCGTGCAAAATGTAACCCACATGGAGGCCGTCGAGACACTTAGGATGTAACCCGACTCACATAAAAATTCAGGAGAGTTGGGCTTGGGTCACGAGGCGAAGTGGGAGTACTTCCGGGTGATGTATGAGCGATATAGCAAGGCCAAAGGAACAGAGCGGTCAAGGCTGCTGGACGAATTCTGTGTAACCGCGGGCTACAACCGCAAGTACGCGATCCGGTTGCTGAACGGAGTACCACCAGACAGGCAGCGGGTGAAGCGGCCCAGGGGTCGAAAGCCGCGTTATGGCAAGCAGGTGATCTCGATTCTGCTGACGGTTTGGCAAGCGGCAGGCTATCCCTGGTCGGTGCGGCTGAAGGCGCTGCTCCCGAGCTGGATGCCGTGGATTCGCAAGCGTTACCGGCCGAGCGCCGAAGTGGAGAAGCAACTGCTGGCGATGAGCGCACGGCAGATGGATCGTCGGTTGCAGGCCAGGAAGCGTGAGCAGAAGCGCAGGACGTACGGGCGGACCAAGTCTGGGGCGCTGTTGAAGCACCACATTCCGATTAAGACCGACAGCTGGGATGTGAAAGGTGCGGGCTTTGTAGAGGTCGACCTGGTATCACACTCGGGCAATTCGGCCAACGGGGAGTTTGCTCACAGCCTAAACGTAACCGATATCCATAGCGGATGGACGGAGTCGGCGGCGCTTCTGGGGAAAAGCGAAGTGGCGGTGCAGGCGGCGCTGGCGGAGATCCGAGCCGGGTTGCCGTTTCCTCTGCTGGGAGTGGATTCGGACAACGGATCGGAGTTCATCAACTGGCACCGGAAGCGGTGGTGTGATGGGGAGCAAATCCAGCTGAGCCGAGGACGGCCGTACAAGAAAGACGACAATGCCCACATCGAACAGAAGAACTGGACGCACGTACGCAAGCTGCTGGGCTGGGAGCGGTATGACTCGCGGGCCGCAGTGGAAGCCATCAATGCTGTGTACCGGCAGGAGCTGCGGCTGTGGATGAACCTGTACCAGCCCTCGGTCAAGCTGGTGAAGAAAGTTCGTGTAGGGTCGAAGCTGCGCCGCGTCTATAGCCCGGCGCAGACACCGTTCGAGCGGGTGCTGGCGTCAGGGCAGGGGGACAGCCGACGAGTGGCGGAGTTGAAGAAGCTGCGCTCGCTGCTCGACCCGTTTGAGCTGTCCCGCAGCATCGACCGAAAGCTGGAGAGCATCTACGCTCTGGCCAACCGGCGACTGAGCCCGAAGGCCATAACTTCACGCGGCGCGACGGCTGTGCAAAAGACGCGAGGTGGAAAAGTCCAAAAACAGAACTTTCCCCCTCGCTTGGAAATCCCGCAAAGAACGCGGGATTCCCACTTTCACAGAGCCACGGCGGCGGTGGGCAACGGCTACATCTTTAATGTCTTGACAGCAGCGGCGCCGGTTACATTCTTAAATGGCTTGACGCGGGGCCATGATGAAAGCCCGATGTGCAGAGCAAAGAAGAAGGCCCAAGGCTAGCCTCGTCAGGAGCCTCTATCTTGACAGTTTATGATTGCCAGATTATGGGGCAATTTCCGCTTCCGGCACACCCACTGTGGGTCAACCTCCTGGTGATAGTTCCTGTGGCTCTGTATTTCGCCTGGAGAAACAGGGGCATCCAGATTTCTGAGCGACAATTGCTCCTCGCTACCATCTTCTCTCTAGCCTTCGGTTTCGTGGAAGCCGCGGTGGCCGTTTACCTAAGTGCCGCTGCTGGTCTGCTGCCGGGTTATATGGGAACACTATCAGAGGTGCAGCGCCTCGTGAGAGCGACCCCACCGGAGATGCTATCCATCAGTCAATTTCCCGAAAGCCTGCTGAAGGTCGAGGTGCTGCGCGAGGCCGCCACAATTGTCATGCTGGTTAGTGTTGCTCTGCTGGCTGTTAGCAAAGCCAGAGAGCGGTGTGCCGTTTTTCTGTGGACATTCGCGCTTTGGGATGTCAGCTACTATGCTGGGCTCTGGGCTACGATCCGCTGGCCTACCTCGCTCAATGACGTCGACTTGCTGTTTCTAATCCCCGAACCATGGGTCGCGCAGGTGTGGTTCCCCTTGCTAGTGAGCGTCCTCACTCTAGTTGCAGTAGGTTTTAGCAGAAGACAAGCACGGATCTGATCTTGCTTTTCTTCGAAGCTTCCAGTCAT
>DASRAA010000276.1:0-24020 GCA_035638375.1 Binatia bacterium
AAGAATCGTTGAAATAAAGCCCTGCATTTCAGGTTCCAAAACTGCCACTGAAATTACGCCAGTTAGGCACCTAGGGGAAGTCGAGAATGCAAGAAACTTCACTCTAAGGCCAGGCATTTTCCACTGCTTCGTTCCCAGCAAGCCGGTGTATGGCGATATCCAAATATCGCGGCACAACGGCGCCTAGCTGCCTAAGGTAATGGCGCACTATTACTTTAGTAACCAAATTAAAACATAAAAAAGATTACTTTCGATTAGGGGGAGGCTAATTGTTACCTTCCCATTCGGGCTAAGCCTCCTGTATTCGTAGGAGCAAGACGCCATTCCAACAGTTTGTTGCGAGGTGCACACAAGATCGTCAAATGCAAAATTTAGCACAAGGATGGAGAGAGATGTTGCTACACCAATCGAAACAAAGTCGCCTCCCGCTTTTGGCTCTATTCTTCGCTGTGAGTGTAAATGCCTTGGCCAGCAATACGTGGTACGTCAACGGTGTGATCGGGAACAACGCCAACAATGGCAAGACACCTGCCACCGCCTACAGGACCATCGGGCACGCCATCTCCAAGTCAGCCTCCGGCGATTCAATTAGTGTCGCCGTTGCAACCTATAGGGAAAATCTCAATATTCCCCACGACTTAACAATTGCCGGTCCAAAATCAGCCGCCCGGACAACAATAATTGATGGAGGACATTCCGCCACAGTGGTTACCATTAGCAACGCCAACGCGCATGTTCTCCTCTCGGAGGTGACCATACGCAATGGGTCGGGTCTTTTGCATGGCGGCGGCGGCATCTATAACGTTGGCGCCCTGACGATTGCGAACACAATCGTGAGCGGAAATAGTTCTGATGATTCGGCTGCAACCATTGGCGGGTTGGGCGGCGGCATTTATAACGCAGGGAAACTCACCATTATCGCCAGCACTGTCAGTGGAAACAGCGTATCCCGGTTTCGTTTGGGCGCGAGCCCATACGGCGGCGGCGTCTATAACGTTGGCAACCTGACGGTTACCAACAGTACCCTGAGCGCTAATCAGGCGGTGGATTATTGGCCGGCCGGGGTGCCGTATGGGGGTGGCATAGCCAACGATAGCGGTAGGGCGATAATCAGCAACAGCACCATCAGCAAGAATAGCGCACTTATCCACACTCCCTTCGGTACCGCCGGCACCTATGGTGGTGGCATCTACAACAAAGGCAGTGCCATCGCAAAATTCCAGAACAGCATTCTAGCGAATAACAATTCGGGGGGAAACTGCACCGGCTCTCTGAACTCGCTGGGCCACAACATGAGCAGCGATAGCAGTTGCCATCTCAACGGTCCCGGCGATCAGCATAGCATCAACCCTATGCTTGGAGCATTGCAGAACAATGGCGGCCCTACAAACACGATGGCTCTACTTGCGGGAAGTCCTGCGATAAATGCAGGCAACCCGAGTGGCTGCACCGATGGCAGCGGTCATCTGCTGACGACCGATCAGCGGGGTTGGTTTCGTCCCACGCCGTGCGACATTGGAGCATACGAACACTAGCCAGACGGGGCGAAAGCGAGAGTTGACTTCATATCGGGCAGTCGCCCAGGCTTCGAACCCACACCAAACTTAGAGATGAGGTTGTGCCCACAATTAATTGGTGAACACAACCTCATTTTGTTGTAGTAAGTGCTTACAGCGGCTGAGGAAAGGCTTCGTCGCGGGAATTTGCCGAAGATGATGTTTGTCAGCCCTGAACGCATCTATCATTCATTGTCCGTTGGGAGCATTTTGAGGAGTAAAAGGAGCTTGTAGATATTTTCTAGCCTCGTCGAGGGCGCCTGCAGTGTTGTCATTGGTCTGCAAAGCTTGGCGGTATTCGTTGCTCGCGCGCTCGCGCTGGCCGGTGAGGTCGAATATTTTGCCCAGCTGAACGTGACTCCACACTTCGGTCCATCGCGGCTCCCCATCGCCATTGAGCGCCTCACGATACGAGTTCGCCGCCGATTGATAATTGTGTTGCAGGAAGAAGACCTCGGCGATGCGGTAATGCGCCAACGAGCTGTTGCGGTTAACATCCAACGCTTTCTGGAATTCTTTCAGAGCTTCGGGGAAGTCTCCCTGTTCGATGTCCTGCTGACCGCGCACGATAGAAGTGCGGACCTGTAGCTCGGCCGAGTTCTTCAGTACGTGATTGCCCGGATCGATGGTGATCTTGCGCGGCTTTCCAAAGGTCTCCACGGCGAAGGCGGAATCGGTGCCCGAAACCTCGATGCGTTTGGTTTCGGATTTGCCATCCGTGTCGATTCGCAGATCGACAGGCATTCGAAATAGATCCAGATCCTGTTGCACTTCGCCTACTACCCGAAAGCCTTTTTGGGTGCGGTAGATGGTGTACTTCATCTTGAACTCCGGCGCGCCTGTTGAGTCCAGCCATTGCACAAAGAACCAGGAGAGTTGCTGGCCAGAGGACTGCTCGGCGACTTGGCGCAGGTCGTCCACGGTTGCAGATTTCCCAGCGTATTTCGCCAAGAATTCCCGCATGGTTTTATCGAACGCCTCATCGCCGATCACCCAGCGAAGCATGTTCAGAATGCTGCCGCCCTTGTCGGCGACCAGGGTCTGAAATTCGGGCGAGAACACGTCCATCTTGCCGACCTGCGATAGCGGGACGCTGATGTAGGCGAGCGCTCCGACCGCCATGTCCTTGGTCACTTCTTCGAATCCTGCTTGACCGGCCACGTGCTGGACGTAAAGCGCTTCGGAGTAGCGCGCAAACCCGTCGTTCAGCCACCAGTCGTTTCGACTGGCGGGACTCACCATGGTGCCCCACCATTGATGGGCGATCGAGTTGGCCAAGAGCCGGTAGTTGACCTTGTTGCTGAAAGCCCGCGAGCTGATCGCCGCAATCTCCGGAGCCCACGCTGAGGGAACTGTGTCGTCCGGCAGTTCCACAACATTGAGCTTGGTGCTAAATGCCGGGCCAAAAGTTGAGGTGTAGAAGAAGAACTGTTTGGAAGCGGTCTCGGCATACGCCTGTGCGAAGCCTTTGTTCTTCTCTAATGTGTACACCGTGACGTCGAGGCCGCCTTCTGTGTTTCTGGTCGGCTCGTATTTTCCGATGAGAATGGTTCCCGGAAAGCTAGTTCGCGAGTAGGTGTAGGTGTAGGCACTGTATCCCGCGGGTATGGTCAATTTAGCCGGCCCGGTTCGTACCGCGGGTTTCTTGGCGGCTGTGCGCGCGGGCTCAGCGCTTTCAGCAATGGGCGGCAAGCTCCCGGTGGCCTCCTTGCCGCTGCCGATGACCGTGTAGCCAGTCGGAGCGCTGATGCCGATGGTGGAGGAGAATCGGTTGACGCCGTATCCCACCATGGGGAACCAAGCGCCGGCATACAACAGATAACTGATCGGGTCGCCGACGTATGCCAGCTTCAGGCCCGGAACCGGGCTGTCATCGGCTGATTGCAGCGTGCCCTCATATTCGAAAACCAGTGTCGAGGAATTGCCCTTGGACAGTCCGGCAGGCAGAGAAACCCGGACGGTAGAGTCCTGGCTGATGCGTTCGGCCGACAACACCTGTCCGTCGGCATCGAGCACCCGGGTGGGCCTAAGGCCATTGTGGAGCTGAAAGGTGGCAACGGTGATGTCGTCGAGAGCCGTGAACTTCACTTGTGCCACGGCTTTGAGCTGGTGGGATTGCGGCGTCACTACCGCCTGAATGACGTAGCTGTCGACTTGAAGGCGCTGCCGGTCAGCCGCAAAAACAGCGACGGAAAGCACACTTAGGATGAAGACCACGCGACCGAAAGTTCGCGCTACTTTATGCATTCCCTGAAGAACTCCTGTCTTAAAGTCACTATAAACGATGAAAAAACTGCCGGAAAGGACGCGAGGGCTGCTGGTCATGCGGTCTGTCCTAAAGCCTGCAAGACGGCGCAAGCCGCACGCTCGCTGGCACTTATGCGGTGGTCGGGCGACTGCAAGGCGCGGCGTACGTCAGCCAGTCCGCTAATCATTGCAGCTCGCGCAGGCCCATCGGGCAAGATTGTTTTCAGTGCAGCACATAAGCGCTCGGGGGTAAAACCTGCTTGAACTAACTCAGGCACCACATCGCGCCCAGCGATGAGATTTGGCATGGCAAAGCGGTCCAACTTAACCAGACGGCGTCCCAGCCGCCAGGTTAGCGGCGCCACCTGATAGACCATCGCGAAGGGAGTGTTCAGCAAAGCTGCCTCGACGGTTGACGTACCGCTGGCTACGGCTGCGGCACGGCAGTGAGCCAAGGATGCGCGCGCGTCACTGCTCAGGCGAATGGGAGGACCACTATGTTTCTCAAGGAGCGTTTTCATCCACTCCGGATCCAGTGTTGAAGCGACTGGAGTTATGTAAACGTATTCCGGACCCAGAAGTTTCGCGGTTTCGAGAAGTCTAGGGAAAATGCGCGAGACCTCGCCACGGCGGCTGCCGGGCAAAAGAGCGATCCATAGTTTTTCGAGCGGGAGCGAATATTGACAGGCGAATTCCTCGCGGTTGGGCCTAGGCAGGGCTGCGTCTGTTAATGGATGTCCGACGAATTCTGCCTCAATTCCGTGCTGGCGATAATAATCGACCTCGAAAGGGAAAATCACCAGCATCTTCCGCACGTATTTTCGCACCAGCTCAATTCGCGAGGGCCGCCACGCCCAAAGCTGCGGGCTGACGTAATAGATGACGGGAATGTTGCGCTTGTGCAGTTCACCCGCCAAGCGAAAGTTGAAG
This sequence comes from Binatia bacterium, assembly GCA_035638375.1. GTDB lineage: Bacteria > Acidobacteriota > Terriglobia > Terriglobales > Acidobacteriaceae > DASRAA01. The sequence goes on from DASRAA010000276.1 coordinate 4,734, forward strand.
TCGGGAAAGTCAATGACTACCGCTGCGTCCGGGCGGCGGCGCTCGGCCTCTTGTACGACCTGATGAAACAACCGGTAAATGCGTGGTAAGTGCTCGACAACCTCTGCCAGGCCGACGACAGCGATCTCTTTGGCATTTACCACCAGCTCGCAGCCAGCCTGCTCCATCTGTCGGCCGCCAACGCCGAAGAAGTCCACGTTGTTTTGGGATGGCCCCAGCAGGTTGCGAAGAGCCGTAATGAGGCTTGCGCCGTATGCTTCGCCGGAAGCCTCGCCTGCCGAGAAGAGAAGTCGCACAATGAAATTATGACAGGTGGGATGAGGAACCCGCGAAGCCGGGAGTGCGCGGCTCGTCGAGAATGAACAGCCATGTGCCGTTCGATTGCCGCAGGGCAACTTCGGTGCTTATTCCCGAAGTCGTATTGCCGTCGCTGTGAATCGCCCATGCCGAATGCAGAAGGGCCAGGCCGTCGCCAGAGGCGAGGACCGCCAGAGTCTCGAGTTCCATTCGACCGGCGCTTGCCAGTATGTCGACGTAAGCCTGTCGGATTGCATGGCGCCCAACCGCTCTTCCGGCTCTGGTGGCCAATACTGCGTTGGCTTGGTAAAGGTCTGCTAGCCCGTCGGCATCGGCGCGATTAAATGCGTCGACGAAGAGGGCATGGAGGGCCTCAGGCTCATAAGCGGGCATGGTCGGCCTAGTCATCGGCGGAGGCGCCCACGGCATCGCGCATGATTTCGCCGGGGGCGACCGCCGGAGGCTCCTGATCTTTGTACTGCAGTTGGTACAGCTTCCAATAAACGCCTTTGTGAGCGAGAAGCTGCTGGTGGGTGCCGATCTCGCGCACCTTGCCCTTATGCATCACGATGATCTTATTCGCGCGCTGAATGGTGCTGAGGCGGTGCGCAATCATGATGGAAGTACGTCCCTGGACCATGCGGGTCAGGGCATCGCGGACGCGAAATTCGGTTTCGGTGTCGACGCTCGAGGTGGCTTCATCGAGAATGAGAATCTTGGGATTGTGCGCCAGGGCGCGGGCGAACGAGATGAGCTGCTTTTGTCCGGTGGAGAGTGTGCTACCGCGCTCTTTTACCCCTTCAGCGAAGCCTCCCGGCAACGAGCGGATGAAATCTGCGACATTAACCTGCTCGGCTGCGTCCTCGATGGAGGAGTCGGGGATCCAATGTGAGCCGAGCCGGATGTTGTCGGCCACCGTGCCCGAGAATAGGAATGGGTCCTGCAACACCACACCGTACCGGCGGCGCAGGTCGGCTAAATCCATGTCGCGGATGTCCACGCCATCGATGCGAATTGCGCCCTGCTGCACATCGTAGAAGCGCAGCAGGAGAGAGATGATGGTTGTCTTGCCCGCACCGGTATGGCCCACAAAGGCCACGGTGTCTCCGGGATCGATGGTGAACGACACATCGCGCAACACCCAGTCGTAGCCCGCCGTAGTCGGGGTGAAGACCTTCTCGCCCTTGCTGGCGGCTTCTTGCGCCGCCTGGGCCAAGGTGCGGTAGGCAAACCAGACGTGATCGAACTCGATCCGACCCGCGCCTTCGGCTTTCTTGGGACTTGAAGGCGAGACAACTTCAGCCTTGGTGTCGAGGAGCTTGAAGATGCGCTCGCTCGAAGCCATGGCCGATTGAAGGATGTTGTACTTTTCGCTCAGGTCCTGGATCGGCCGGAAGAACCGCTGCGCATACTGCATGAAAGCCACCAATACACCCAAGGTAACGGTATTGCGGATCACCTGGTTTCCGCCGAACCAGATGACGCTTGCAATTGCAGTGGCAGACAGGATTTCCACAACCGGATAGTAAATCGCATGTGCCTGGATAGCGTCTTTGAAGGCGTCCATGTGGGTGCGATTGATTTTTTCGAACTCGTCATACGAGCGCTGTTCGCGATTGAAAAGCTGGAGCACCACGATTCCGGTGACGTGTTCCTGCAGATAGGCGTTGATTCTGGCGATTGCAATGCGGATGCGGCGGTAGCTTTCGCGCACGGCTTGGCGGAACAGTGTGGTTGCGTAAAAAATCACCGGTAGAACGGCGAAGGTGATCAGCGCCAGACGCCAGCTCATGTTGAGCATAATGGCGATGATCCCAACCAGGACGAAAATGTCCTCGAAGATTGACACTACTCCGGCGGTGAACATTTCGTTGAGGGCATCGACGTCGCTGGTCACGCGTGTGACCAGTCGGCCAACCGGATTGCGGTCATAAAAAGCAATGTGAAGACGCTGGAGGTGGCGGAAGATTTCCGCCCGAAGATCAAACATCACCTTCTGCCCCGCCCACTGCATGATGTACATCTGGGTGAACTCAAACAGAAAGCTCAGCAGCAACAGGACGAAATAGAGCGCGGCAATCTGCGCTATCCCGGTCATGGGGCGAGGGCTCAGGAAACCGTCGAGCAGGGAATGGGCTTCGCTCCGACTGGCAAGGTACTTATCGATTGCAACCTTGGTCAGATACGGGCCCAGCACATCGACCACAGCCTTCAGGATGATCGCGACGAGAGCGATCACAACCTGCAGCCGATAGGGACGGAGATAGCCGAGCAGGCGTTTCATCAGCCGGCTGTCATATGCCTTCCCTAATACGTCTTCTTCGTGGATGGAAGCCATGAACCTAAGAACGATTCTAGCGAATCGGTGGGTGCAGTCGATACAACACTATTTAGACGCAAGAACTTCAAGGCGCGATGAAAAAGTTCGATGGCGCGAGGTTAATACTGGTCGTCACCAATAGGCTGTCCTGGCGGAACCGGTGGTGGTGGAGCAGGAACGAATTTCTCCGGGTCTTTCAGGAACAGGTCAATGCGTGCAAGAGTTGTTGTGTTGAGCGCTTTATCTTCGCTGCTGGCGGCAGAAACCGTGCCGATCCAGCTACGCAGTGAGAGCACCTCGGCACGAGCGATCGTCCGGGCATCCACTGAAGCCGCGTTATTGGCTGCCAGTGCCAACAGGTGTTCGGTGACTTCGGATCGGGTGATACGCTGTGTCTTAGCTTGCATCGCATGTGCTGTGGGGGCTTTCCAGGTTGCACTGATGGTCGCTTCGATCACTTCCTGAAGGCTGGGATATTGCGCATCACGCGCATGGTATTCCGCCAATCGAGACGCTCGCTGAGGGTTGAATAACAGTCCAAGAGTAATCTCCGTCGCCGATTCCGTGGCCGCGTCTGGATCGAAGGTGAGACCGGTATGGCCGGCAAATGACTCCAGAGTACGGGGATACCCTGGCGGACGTGGCGGAAGAATCTTCAACAAAGATTCGGATAATGTGAGGGTGGAAGGTGAGATTGTCTTCAGCAACTCATAAAGTGCCTTTTGCTGGTTGGCCGGGCTGACAATTTCGGTCACCATCTGCCCGTCGCCGCGCAGGGCATAGCGATAGTTGAGCCCCCCTACCTCCTTAGCAGCGGCTTCTGTTTGGTAGCGGTGCATGAGGTACAGCGGCACCAAGGCATCTTCAATTTCCGACCAGGGCCGGCCCATCGGTATGGCATTCTCACCGAACTGCGTCAACGCGGCATTTCTCACCTGCAAGATGCGGTCTAGTTCGGCTGCGGGGTCGGGTCCGCTGTCCCAAAGATGCGAGTACGGGTGTGCACCACCAGGGGGACGCGAGTCCTGATCTGAAATGAAGTAGAGGCCGTCGGCTTGAGCCTTGCTGAGAATTGCATCGAGGGCTTCGTGCTCGTTCCTACCGGAGGAGAACTGCGAATACCCGTACTGGATCGCGACCTTGTCCCAGGCACCGATTCCGGTCGAATAGGCATGCGAGAGGTCGGGATTTCCGCTGGAATCCAGCGTGATCCAAGGATGGGGATAATCCATGACTGACGTACCGGGCGCGATGGCGCTAGCGGCGAAGTTATGCGCCAGGCCCAAAGTGTGTCCCACCTCATGCGCGGCCAACTGTCGGATGCGCGCTAGTACCATCTCTTGCAACTGCGGGTTCAGAGGCGAGCCCTTCTTGTAAGGAGAAAGCAGCGCTTCAGCGATGAGGTAGTCTTGCCGCGCGCGGAGCGAGCCGAGTGTGACCTGTCCCTTAATGATTTCGCCCGTGCGCGGATCAGTGATTGCATTGCCGTACGACCATCCACGCGTGGAGCGATGTACCCACTGAATAACGTTGTAGCGAACGTCCATGGGATCGGCGCCCTCGGGGAGCACTTCAACCCTAAACGCATTCTTGAAACCGGCGGCTTCAAACGCCTGATTCCACCAGCTTGCACCTTGAACCAGCGCGCTGCGAATTGGTTCAGGCGCGCCGCGATCGACGTAATACACGATCGGCTTGACCGGCTCGCTAACCGCCGCTGTGGGATCCTTCTTTTGCAAGCGATGTCGCGCGATGATTCGCAAGTCCAGAGGCTGGCCTAATGGTGCTGAGTAATCTCGATAGGTCTTCTCGAAGTATCCGGACCGCGGATCGTAGGCGCGCGGGGTGTAGGCCGGTTCGGGCAACTGGACGAACGAGAAATGCTCACGCAGGGTCACGGTGGAAGCATCCGGAGCCACGGTTGCAACCAGCGACTTCTCCCCTGGTTTGTCTGTCACAAAGGTGAGAAGCGACTCGACTTCCGTGTTTAGAGGGAAGTTCTTCGTGCTGTCCAAGACGATTGCACTGCGGTCTTTATCAACCTTGTAAGTGCCCTGCTTGGTTTCTGTTAGGGCGCGGATTACGCCGAAGGCGTCAGTCTGGAAGAAATCTGTGGCGTCAATGAGGACTGCACTATTTTCCTCAGCATCGATCTTGAAGCCGCTGATTACCGATTCCGCAAACGACTGCTGCACGGCCATGCGCTCGGCCGGATTGTCGGAAGACGAGCGGTAGTCGAGGTTCGGCTGAACTAGCAGCACTTTGCCTCCGAAGCGGGAGAAGTGCACCAGTCGCCCGTCTCCGAGTTTGCCGCGGTCCAAGCCGATGTCGTTCGAACCCAATCCGTAGGGAAGCGAGATGACAAACAAGAAGTCCTGGTCAAACTTGCTTACCTGAAGATAAAGCTTGCCCGCCTTCGCGTCCCAAAACATAGGAAACAGGCCGTCCATCGCTTTCATGTTCGCAGTGAACTCGGGGATGGTCGGCGTTGGCTTCGTATCAGCGGCGAAGAGAATTGTGGAAAAAAGACAGAGAATTATGGCGGGAAGTGTTCTGCGCAAATTTGACCTCAGTATCCTCGGAGGGATTGGGGCGGAGTCTATCGTGTTCGAAGGCTGAATCGCAAGCGGTGAGGTAGCGTTAGCTGAGCTTCCGCAACACCAGTGCCGAATTCTTCGAGCCGAAGGCGATGCAGTTGCACACTGCGTGCTCGATTGCAGCCTTCCGTCCCGGCCTGGGCACGTAATCGAGATCGCAATCCGGATCGGGCTGTTCGAGATTGATGGTAGGAGGAAGCTGGCCGCAATTCAGGGCCACCAGGGTTGCAGCAACTCCAGCAGCTCCGGATGCACCCTGCGGATGTCCGATCTCGGACTTCACGCTCGACATGGGAATGGAACGCGCTCGGTCTCCGAGGGCCAGCTTCAGTGCTTTGGTCTCGATGCGATCGTTCAGTTGCGTCGAAGTACCGTGCAGGTTTACGTAATCGATGTTCGGGGCATCGACTACGGCGTCGGCCATGGCCATTTCGATTGCCCGTGCCGGTTCTTCGCCACACTCCTGCAATCGAACCCGATGGAAGGCTTCGCACGTCGATCCATAGCCCGCAACTTCAGCCAGAATTCGCGCGCCGCGGGCGCGGGCATGCTCGAAGTCTTCAAGCACGAACATCCACGCGCCCTCGCCCAGCACGAAGCCGTTGCGATCGGCTGAGAATGGCCGCGATGCCCGCTCTGGGGCATGGTTCCAAGAGGTCGTCATGATGTGCATGAGGACGAATCCCTTCATGATGCCGGGAGCGATAGGGGTATCGACTCCACCCGCCAGTAGCATGGGCATGAAACCAAATTGGATTTGGCGAAGCGCGTAGCCCAACGCGTCCGTCGATGACGTGCACCCGGTTGTGACGACGTGGCTCATGCCGCGCAACCCGAACCGCATGCTGATCTCGCTCGACATCGTGCCCATCGTGCCACTCGGTATGGAAAACAGACTGGCTTGCTTTGCTTTGCCGGCGAAATACAGCCGGTAATTCTCCTCGGAGAAGTCCTGTGCGCCTCCACCGGTGCCGAGGACAACTCCGATCTCGCGTTGCTGGGTCAGCGACAGTCCGGCGGTTTCTATCCCCGCCATTTCCAAGGCTTCTGTCGAAGCTGCCAATGCCAGTGGAACAGAGCGCGACAGGTGTTTGCGTTCGTGGGAATTGACCCAGGCCAGCTCGTCAAATCCTTGCACCTCTCCGGCAATTTGCACGGGGAGGTCACCGGGGTCGAAGCGAGTGATACGACGAACCCCGCTCTGTCCGGCAAGTACAGCGTTTGTGAAACACTCATTGCCGATGCCATTCGGGCTGACTGTGCCCATTCCGGTAATCACCACGCGTTTCTTCAAGCAGTAACTCTCGATCGGGTTGAGGGATTTGTCGATCTCATAGGTCGCGTTTCGGATTACCGCAGTGGAACTAAGTGATAATAGACGAGAGCTGTAGTGTTCACCTACTGGGGCTGCAACAACGCGGTTAGGAATTTGTCTCTAGGGATTTACATTTCGGTGCCGTTTTGCCGCACGAAGTGCAGTTTCTGCAACTTCGCTTCGGGCGTATTCGCGCGCGGCGCGCTCGACCGTTATGTCGATCAGCTATGTCACGAAATTGAGGCGTGCAGGAGATTAGTTTCCGCGCTTGGCATCCGGCTCGAACGCAATGTCGATTCCATTTATCTCGGTGGTGGTACGCCTTCTATTCTCGCGCCCGATCAACTCGAGCGGTTATTCGATGCGGTGCGCAACAACTTTATTGTCTCTCCTGTTTCAGAGATTACCGTAGAGTGCGCTCCCGGCACGCTTACTCCAGCGATAGTTGACGCGCTGTGCGGTTGCGGGGTGAATCGCGTAAGTCTGGGCGTGCAGTCTTTCCTCGATCGGGAGTGCTCCGCTGTTGGCCGGCTACATACGCGGGCAACGACGCTGGAAGATATCGCTTATCTGAGGAGCGCTGGTATCGGCAACATAGGCATAGACCTGATTGCTGGCCTGCCTCACCAGAATCAGGCAAGCTGGGAACTTACCCTCGCCGAGACGCTTGCCACGGGTGTACCGCATGTCAGCGTGTACATGCTGGAGGTGGACGAGGACTCTCGTCTCGGCAATGAACTGCTGGCCGGAGGCAGTCGTTATCACGCTCAATTCGTGCCGGACCAAGACCTGACTGCGGATATGTATGTCACAGCTTGCGAGCGCTTGGAGAGAGGAGGAGTTCATCAGTACGAAATCTCCAACTTTGCAAGGGCTGTGACTCACGGCGTCGGACTTCGCGATTCGCGACACAATCTGAAGTACTGGACCCGCCAACCGTACCTGGGATTTGGAGTAGATGCGCACTCGATGCTTCTTCCGAATGAAGAGCTGGCGGAGCAAGGCATCGAAGCTGTTCGGTTTGCGACTCCTGATTTGCTGGAGATCTACTCCGAGGCTGGGAATCAACCGGACCCGTTGGGGGCGCGCATTCAGCAGCTACGCTTGTCGCAAACACTGATCGATGGTGAAGCGGCACTCGAGGAATCCTTCTTTCTTGGGCTGCGAATGAACCGAGGGATCCGGCTACGGGAAATTGCAGATCGATTCGGCGAAGCGGCCCTGCATGAGCTTGATCCCGCCCTTTGGGACCTGGCGCAAGCTGGCCTACTCGAGCGCGACCACGATCGAGTTCGTCTGACTTCGTGCGGTCGGCTGTTGTCAAACGAAGTCTTCGCGCGATTCATAAGAGACGGCTCTCGTACCAGACAGGAGTCGAAGGCTTAGTATCACCATCTAGCCATCCTGTTAAACTCGAGTATTCCATGTACCAGACTGCCTCTTACTCATCTTCCACTCATTCCAGAATCGATTTGCGTAGCGACACCGTCACCAGGCCCTCACCCGAAATGCGCCGGGCCATGTTCGAAGCCGAGGTCGGCGACGACGTGTATCGCGAGGACCCCACCATCAATCGGCTGGAGCGCCGGGCGGCGGAAATCTTCGGTCGCGAGGCAGCGCTATTTGTACCCAGTGGAACCATGGGAAACCAGATCGCCATCAAGCTGCACACGACGCATGGCCAGGAAGTCATCTGCGAGGAGCGTGGCCACGTCTTCAATTACGAGATGGCGATGATGGCACAGTTTTCGGGTGTGGTGCCGCGGACAATTTGGGCCGAAGACGGCATCCTGACCTGGAAGCACATTAAGTCGAAGCTGCGGCCAAAGAGCTATGACTCATCCACGACCGGTTTGGTGTTGTTGGAGAACACGCATAACCTCGCCGGCGGGACCCTAACGCCGCTGGATGTTTTTGATGAAGTTTGCAACCGCAGCCATGAACTAGGGTTGCCAGTGCACCTCGATGGAGCTCGCATCTTCAACGCGTCGGAGGCCCTCGGCGTGCCCGTGAATCGTCTCACGGCCAAGGCCGATACTGTAATGTTCTGTCTGTCGAAAGGACTGGGCGCGCCTGTCGGCTCAATGTTGGTCGGCAGCGCCGACGCTATCGATCGCGGGCTTATCTACCGTAAGGCTCTTGGGGGCGGCATGCGTCAGGCAGGTATCCTCGCTGCCGCCGGCCTGATCGCGCTCGAAGATGGCCCGAAGAAGCTGGCCAACGACCATGCCAACGCAAAATTCTTAGCAGAAGGTCTGTCGCAAATCCCTGGATTCAAGATCGATCCTGCGAAAGTGCAGTCCAACATCCTCATCTGTGACATCAGCGGGACCGCAACGACCTCCAACCTGCTGTCACGCCGCCTGTTTGAGCACGGCGTTCTTGCCAACGGCGTTGGGCCGCAGGTGATGCGCTTTGTCACCCACCTTGACGTCGACCGGGAACAGTGTGCCCGGGCGCTGGAAATCATCGCGAGCGTTTGTTCTCCAAAGCACGCACACGCTTGATCGTCGGCCCGTTCTGGAATCGCACACCGAAGATGTGATGCAGCCCAATTCCTTCCTTCGCGGCGATGTGCTATAACCGCTAGTTTCCCCTGGCGTGCCGGACTACTCTGTGCGACCGCGCGTCAGGTGGACAGGAGACGAGTCTGTGGATTTCCAACTGTCAGATGAACAATTGCAGTTGAAAAAAATGGTGCAGGAGTTTGCCGAGCGCGAGATTGCTCCCAACGTCATGAGGTGGGACGAGGGCTGCGAATTTCCGCTTGCCACGATAAAGGAGTTGGGCAAGCTGGGCCTCCTGGGCATGGTATTTCCCACGGAGTACGGCGGCTCGGGAATGGGCTACATCGACTACATCACCGCTATCGAAGAGCTCTCGCGAGTAGATGGCTCGATTGCGATTATCGTAGCGGCGCATACTTCGCTTTGTACAAACCACATCTTCCTTGCCGGCAACGAAGAGCAAAAACACAAGTACATTCCCAAGCTGGCATCGGGTGAATTCATCGGCTGCTGGGGGCTTACCGAACCCGGTTCGGGTTCCGACGCAGGTGGCGCGCGCTGTTCTGCTGTCCGCCGGGGCAAGAACTGGGTGCTGAACGGTACGAAGACTTTCATTACGAACGGGCACTACGCTGACGTTGCCGTCGTCGTAGCGGTGACAGACAAGACTGCGCATACTCACGGTCTCTCGGCGTTTGTTGTCGAGAAGGGAACAAAGGGCTTCCGTCCGGGGAAGAAAGAGAACAAGCTGGGACTGCGGGCTAGTGATACGTCAGAATTAATTTTTGAGGACTGCGAGGTTGCGAGCGAAAACCTGCTCGGCAAAGAAGGCGACGGCTTCAGCGATGCCATGCGCGTTCTCGACGGCGGCCGCATCTCGATCGCTGCCTTAGGGCTGGGAATGGCACGAGGAGCCTACGAGGCGGCGCTGCACTACTCGAAGCAGCGCAAACAGTTTGGCAAACCGATCAGCGAATTTCAGGCAATCGGATTCAAACTCGCCGACATGGCTACTGAAATCGATGCTGCACGGCTGCTTACACAACGCGCCGCTGCCATGAAGGACGCTGGCATGAAGACCACGCAAGAATCTTCTATGGCGAAGCTTTTTGCCAGCGAGGTGGCCGTACGCTGCGCCAACGAGAGTGTGCAGATCCATGGGGGATACGGCTTCATTAAAGACTACCCTGCAGAGAAGTACTATCGCGACGTGAAGCTCTGTACCATTGGTGAAGGTACAAGCGAGATACAGCGCTTGGTGATCTCTCGCCAGTTGCTGAAGGACTAGCTATCGAAAGCGTCCCAACCACCGTGACTTCTCCCAGCGCCATTCAGGAGCTGGTGAACCGTGTCCGCTCAGGTGATCCGCGTGCCCTAGCGCGCGCGATTTCTCTTGTCGAAAATCATGGCGCTCACTCGATTGAGGTACTGAAACATCTGTTCCCGTTCAGTGGAAGGGCGACGCTCATTGGCATGACGGGGGCTCCCGGCGCGGGAAAGAGCACACTGGTCGATCAGATGGCGCGCGAGTATCGCAAACAAAGAAAGACCATCGGCATTATCGCGGTTGATCCTACCAGCCCGTTCAGCGGCGGCGCGATTCTCGGCGATCGCATACGCATGCAGGCGCATTATGCCGATCCTGGCATCTACATCCGCAGCATGGCAACGCGTGGGTCGTTGGGCGGACTTGCCAGCACTACCGCCGATGTTGCGACGGTCATCGATGCCAGCGGCCGCGATTTGGTGATGATCGAGACCGTAGGAGTAGGGCAGGATGAGGTCGATATTGTCGGCCTTGCTGATGTCACGGTCGTCGTGCTCGTGCCTGGCATGGGTGATGACGTGCAGACCATCAAAGCCGGTATCATGGAAATTGCCGACGTTTTCGTCATCAACAAGGCTGATCGTGACGGCGCCGAGCGCGTAGAGCGCGAGATTCGTGCCATGCAGTCGCTGTCTGTGCGCAGTGATAGTTGGGTGCCCCCCATCGTCAAGACAGTCGCGACTGAAGGCAGTGGAATTTCCGACGTAGTGTCAGCCATTGAACAGTATCGCGAGTATCTGATCGAGGGAAGCGCGGGAGACCATCGCCGCGTCGCCAACTGGCGTAAACGCATTACGGAAATGTTGCGCGACGCGCTCTTTCGCCGCGTAGTTGTCGACTATCTCGGAGACGGCGAAGCCGATCGCTTGGCAGCCGAAGTTGCCGAGCACAAGCGCGATCCGTACTCTCTGGTCGAACAGATCGTCGGAGAACTGGGGAAACACCCATGAGGCAAATCGATCATCTCGGCATAGCAGTGAAATCGCTGGCCGAAGCCAAACAGTTCTACGAAAAGCTCGGGTTGGAAGTCACCTCGGAGGAAACCGTCGATTCAGAAAAGGTTCGTGTTGCCATGGTACCGGTCGGCGAGAGCCGCATCGAGTTGCTTGAACCTACCGTTCCTGACTCTACCATCGCGAAGTTCCTCGAGAAGCGCGGACAAGGGCTTCACCACCTTGCTCTGCAGGTTTCGGATCTGTCCAGAACTGTCGCACGCTTGAAAGCCGCCGGAACTCGCCTGATCAATGACGAAATCAAGATTGGCGCCGGAGGACACCGTTATGTCTTCGTGCATCCGTCCAGTGCCGGGGGTGTCCTGGTTGAGCTGGTTGAAAGCGGCGACTCTCATCAATAACGATGTTCGTTCTCGCCATCGATACTTCGGGTAAACATGGGAGCGTTGCCTTGTGCCATGGCGATGCGGCCAGCTTCGCCGTGCTCGGACTGAGTGCGATTGAGGGCGGAACCTACTCCGCGCGGCTGATGCCATGCATCGCTGATTTGCTACAGCAGGCAGGCCTTTCCAAGACTCAACTCGACGGCATTGTGGTAGTCGACGGCCCGGGATCGTTCACGGGACTGCGTGTCGGCCTTTCGACGGTGAAGGGATTGTGCGAGGTGCTGCAAAAGCCGCTAGCTGTCGTGTCGATGCTGGAGGCTCTTGCCCTTACCTACGGCAGAGACGGCGACACCGTTATCTCAGTTCTTGATGCCGGTCGCGGAGAGGTTTATGTCGGCGAGTATGAAGTGCGCGGTGGGAGAGCTGAGCTGCGGGAGCAGTCGATTGTCAAACTCGATGAATTCGTAAAACAATTACCTCAATTGAAAAACAGGGTCTTCAGTCCCTTTAGCAAAATTTCCGCTCAGGGAAAGGCCATGGTCACACAGACAGAGCCGTTGCAGGCCGATGCTGTCGGCCGTATCGGGCTCAAGAAACTACTGGCTGGTAACACTGTCGATCCGGCAACGCTCGATGCAAATTACATACGACGCTCTGATGCCGAGCTCTTTTCGCTTCCGAAGCGGTGATTTGTGCAACTGCGCGACGCTACAAGCTCTGATATTTTGCAGATGCGCAAATTAGAGCAGGAATCATCCAGCGCCGCGCACTGGACCGAATCGCAATACCATTCACTTTTTGATTCGCCGACCGGGGATCGAGTCATCCGCATTGCGGAGAACGATTTCGGCCAGATCCTAGGGTTTGTGATCGCCCGCTGCCTCGCGGATCAATGGGAGATAGAAAATGTTGTCGTCGATCCTTCCTGCCGGCGACGCGGAGTCGGCTCCTGCCTGATAGGAGACCTGGTGGGCATGGCCCGATCCGCCGGCATGGAGAGCGTTCTTTTGGAAGTGCGCGAATCCAACCAGGCCGCCCGCCGACTCTATGAAAAGATTGGATTTACTCTCGAAGGCCGGCGCAAGGACTACTATCGAAATCCGCCCGAGCCCGCAGTTCTTTATCGCCTTGCATTGCATTTCTGTGACAAAATTCCTTGAAGCGGTATTGGTGGTGTGCTAACTTTTGCTTCTCTCGACATCTCCGGAGGTTTCCCGAATGGCAACTCAGGTACGTGATCAGCTTTTGGCCAGCAATGAAGTTTTTCGCAAACTGGCCGAGGAGCACACGCAGTATTCTCAGCGGCTCGATGCACTCGTCACGAGGAAGTATCTCAGTGAGGAAGAGAAGCTGGAAGAAGTGCGACTCAAAAAGCTGAAACTCCGCCTGAAAGACCAGATGGAGTCGCTGGAACAGCAGTTCCGCAAGACCCTGTCGGTCGCATAGTCGAGTCCCGATCGCCCTTCTGGCGGCAGAGCCCGTTTCTTCTGCCGTTCCGCTGCCCTTCTATCTAGCTAGCCGCTCTGACCCTTCCTCAATTCAAACCTGCGTAGCACCATTCGAAACCGGCGAACCAAAAGGTTCTATAATCATCGAGATAAGCATGGTTCGCGACGGCTACTATTACGCTTTGGGTTGTCTCGCGGCTGCCGGATTGCTCGGTTGGCTGACCGCACCTGCCCTTGCGGCCATTCCTCTCATGTTGGGAGCGTTCTTTCTGTGGTTTTTTCGCGATCCTGAGCGCCAGATTCCTTCCGATGCAGGCGCAATCGTATCGCCCGCCGATGGTACCGTGACCGCTGTTTCTCAGATTCAATACAATGGCGAGCTCCGCACCCGAATCAGCATCTTCCTGAATGTCTTCAACGTTCACGTGAACCGCTCGCCTATTACCGGTGTGATTACTGACGTTAAGTACGTCGGCGGCAAATTCGGTAATGCCATGGGTGCGAACTCGGCCCAGCAAAACGAGCAGAACATAGTGACCGTGCGGGGCGAGGGGGGCGACGTGATCTTCAAGCAAATCGCCGGACTGTTGGCCCGACGAATCGTTTTCACCAAGAAGATCGGTGACACAGTCGCTCGCGGCGAACGAGTTGGCCTTATCAAATTCGCTTCGCGTGTGGACGTGATCTTGCCGCCTACTATGACCGTGCAGGTACGTATCGGAGACAAAGTAGCCGGTGGGTCCTCAGCGCTGGCGTTAGCTTCGGTTTCTGCTGCGCTTCCGGCGGAGGCCCGATGAGTAGTCCTGCAAAAGGCTACAAACCAACAGGTCCGAACCCTCCCGCGCGTAAAGGGCTGTACATTCTTCCGTCGGTCTTCACCGCCGCTAATATTGCGGCCGGGTATTACGCCATCTCGCAGGCCATCGCCGGATCAACCGTCGAGACTTGGCACTTCGATCTGGCGGCCAAAGCCATCGGATTTGCCATTCTGTTCGACGGGCTTGATGGCCGTATCGCCCGCATGACCAATACTGCCAGCGCATTCGGTCGGGAACTCGACTCGCTGGCAGATGTAATCGCCTTCGGAATCGCTCCAGCACTTCTTGCCTGGTTGTGGGGATTTCGCAGTCTGCCGGCGATGGACGATTTCGAACTGCGCAGCCAGGTTGTGAAATTCGGGGCCGTGGCTACTTTTGTATTCCTCATGGCTGGGGCTGCACGCCTTGCGCGATTCAACATTCAGATGAACCCCCAGCCGTCGAATCCGGGGCGCCCGGGCAAGAAATACTTCGTCGGCATGCCCATTCCCGCCGGCGCCGGGGTGATCGCCGCTGTCGTACACTTCGCCGGCGGTGCTCCCTTGCAGTTCTGGCCTGTCTCTGCGGCGTGGGGCTTCGTTGTCTTAGGCCTGGCGTTCCTGATGGTCAGCACCTGGAGGTTTTACAGCTTTAAGGAACTCAATTTCGGCCGGCCGCTGAATTTCCGGTGGATTATCGTGTTCGGTGGGATTATCGCGCTGAACTGGTTTTTTTCGCGTTATGTATTGATGGTGGTTGCCGTCGTATATACCTTCGCCGGGATTTTCGCACGACTCTCCTATCTGTTCCGGCGACCGAATCTTCCGCAGTCACATTCGCAAGATGAGGCATCGCGCGCCTGATGAAGAACGGTTCGAAATCCAATATTGCTCGAGCGGAAGCAGGAAACTGGGGCGGTCTTTTTCGCGTCGCCATCGTGGGCGCCGCCACGCTAAAAGGGCGCGAAATTAAAGACGTTCTGAACGAGCGCAACTTTCCCACCCATGATGTCCGCTTGCTCGACGATGATGAATCGCTGGGACAGTTGGAAGCCATCGGCGATGAGCCGACATTCATTCAAAGCGTCCTGCCCGAACACATGGAGAATGTCGATTTCGTTTTCTTTGCCTCCGACGACAAGTTCACGCGCAACACCTGGAACATGGCTAAGAAGTCCGGCAGCGACATTATCGATGTTTCCTTTGGGCTGGAAGGGGTGAGCGGGGTGGAACTCCGTGCCCCGTGGATCGAACACGAACTAGGCAGTGTGCCTCGCCTGGACCTTGTGGGCGCACCTGTGCGAGTGGCGCATCCCGCTGCAATTGTTTTGGCCTTGCTCCTCTTGCGGGCCGGGAAGGCGGCCTCGGTTGCGAAATCGGTCGTCACCATTTTCGAGCCCGCATCGGAGCGCGGCAAGCGCGGCATGGACGAACTTCACGAACAAACCGTAAACCTGTTGTCGTTTCAGCAATTGCCGAAGAACATTTTCGATACACAAGTGGCGTTCAATCTGATCGACCGCTACGGTGCGAAGTCTGATCCACCGTTAGAGGCAGTCGAGTTTCGCATCCGCCGGGATTTCGCGCATGTTGTCGGAGGCCAGTTGGAAGTACCTTCGCTGATGCTGCTGCAAGCTCCTATCTTCCATGGCCATGCCTTTTCCCTTTACATTGAGCTGGAGCAGAGCGTTCCGATCGAGGAATTATCCGCGGCGCTCTCCGGCGACCACGTGGAGATTTGGCATGGTAAAGACGATGCTCCAAGCAACGTCAGTGCCGCAGGACAGGAGCAAATTCAACTGATAATTCGTAGCGACGTCGGATCGGACAAAAGGTTTTGGATTTGGGCTGCCTGCGACAACCTGCGTGTTGCAGCGGTGGCCGCGGTTGAGTGCGCCGAATCGCTGCTGCCGAGTCGTCCTCGCGGGACGGTTCAATGATCTTGCTTAAGCGCAATCTGCGCTGCTGCTGGCTCGTTTTCGCGTTCGCCTTGGCTCTATTCACCGGCTGCGGCTATCACACCAGCGGCCAGGCGGTTCGCTTGCCGGGTGACCTTCACACAATCTACGTGCCGATGTTCGAGAACACCACCCAGACCTTCAGGGTTGAACAGGTTATGACGGCAGCGGTCGTCCAGGAACTACGCAGCCGTACAAATTACCGGATTGTGAGCAAGAATGATGGCGAGGCCGACGCCACACTGCTGGGTCTGGTGAACTACACCGCCAATAGCCCGCTGACCTATGATTCCGTTACCGGGCGCATATCCTCGTCTATCGTCACTATCGGAATGAAAGTCTCTCTGGTCGGCAAGTCAGGCAAAGTGCTGTGGGACAATCCGAATTACACGTATCGTGAGCAGTACCAGGTTTCCCGCGACACTGCCAGCTTCTTTGACGAGTCCAGCCCCGCCTTTCAGAGAATCGCAACCGAATTCGCCAAATCGCTCGTCAGCAATCTCCTGGAGGCGTACTAGTGCGCAGCTTCGCCGCCTCCGACCGGTTCGTTGCCGACGTGCAGGCCCGCAAGCTGAAGGCGGGTTATGTTTTCGTGGGCGACGAGGCGTTTTTCCGCAAACGTTGTCGTGACGCAGTGCTTCAATATCTGATTCCAGCCGAGGTGCGTGATCTCAGCATCTACGAAATGGATCTTGCCGAGACTGACCTGCAGCAGATCCTCGACCGCGCCCGGACACCTTCGCTGATGGCGCCGTTCCAGGTGTTCTTCATTCGCGGAATCAAGAACCTCTATACGCGGGGGAAGCACGATGAGGAATTTGCTGCCATCGCCGAATATTTCGAGAATCCCAATCCCGATGCGCTGATCATCCTTGTGGCGGACCACATCAGCATTCCTGCCGACGTGCGGCGCATGGAATTGCAGGACAGGGATCGTTACGAGCGCATCCGGCAAACGCTGGGCAAGTACTGCTCTATTCTCGAGTTTGCGCGGGTTGATGAAGGCGATGCCGTGAAATGGGCCATGGAGACTGCAGCCGCTGAACAGGTGAAGCTCGACACAGATGCCGCGCGCGAACTGGTCGACTCCTTGGGCGGTGACATGATGATGATCGCCAACGAGCTCGAGAAGCTGACGGTTTATGTCGGCCAGAGGCAACGCATCACACTAGGCGACATCGAAACCATGGTACTGGCCGCCAAGCAACGCTCGTTTTACGAGCTCACCGACGCCATCTCCGCTCGCGATCGTACCCGAGCGTTGACCGTGCTCGATGCGATTCTCTCCAGCGGAGATGGTGAAGAAGCTGCTATTGGCCACCTATACATGCTTGCCCGAACCTTTCGCCAGATGCTTGTTATTTCCGAACGTAATGTTCGCGATTCCCGGGCATTGTGGCAGGCATTGTGGCAAGGTTTCCGCGTGCCGCCGTTTGCGGCAGAAGACGTCATTCGCCAGGCGCGCCGCTATAAGTCGCGGCGAGAATTGACCGCGGCGATTCGCCGGATCGCGCGCGCCGATTTTGCCCTGCGCTCGAATCCTGTAAGCAAGCGGCTGGTGCTGGAGAACCTGGTGCTGGACTTGACCGCTGAGCCAAAGCCGCAAGAAATTGCGTGGCTGCAAGAGCAGTTGCCGGTCTAAGACTTTCTTTGGTTGGGTGATTGAACCAGCGCCGGAGTACCAGTGTTCGCGGCTTCTTCAACCAACTGCACGAGGCTTTGCACGGTCGGAATGCCCTGCGCCTTGGTGTAACAGAAAACAGACCGGCCATTCACCAGCACCTCAAGCTCGTGGTACTGATGGCGCATCGTCGGGCGGATGGCGTATCTCGCTTTGATCTCTCGCTTCAGGCTCCCGGCCAAGCGTCGCAGGCCGCTTCAAAGCAGGCATCGGCGAATTTCGATGTGGGTGTCGGGGTCCATGGCTACTTCTTCTCCATTACATCCACCTTGGCGATGGTGTCGGCCCAGTCGAGCTTCAACACCGCGGAGCCCGTGCCAGTCTGGTCGAAGCCGATGGTGAACTGCTCGGTTGGTGATGCGTTCTTCGAGACCTTCATTTCCACGCGGGCGAGGTCCTGTTTCTCGTCGTATTGCGTGCCCCACTGACCGGTCTGCTTATTAATGATCAGCGTCCACTTCTTCTCTTCCGGAATGGTGTAGAGGGTGTAGGTGCCGGCGGGGACATTCGCGCCACCGATCGTCAGATTCGTGTCGGTCTTCAGGGTGGTAGCGGCGTTGGCGCCGGTGCGCCAGACTTGTCCGTACGGAACCAGGCCGCCGAAGATCTTGCGCCCGCGTACGGAAGGACGGCTGTAGTTGACGGTGATCGTCTTGCCGTCAGCAAAGGCGAAGGTGGCGGTCCCCGGAGGACTGGCCGGAGGATTCTGTCCCTGCACGATGGAGCTCATTGCGACAATAGCGACCGCGATAGCGACGAATAACCTGGGGCTCTTCGGCATTGCGCTCTCCTTTGAAATCGGCGAAAAAGCGTTTTGACTGCGCGGCTCTATTATTCACACCAATGCGGAACGTTACAATCAGCGGATGAGTGTTTGGGACGAAAAGCACGAAGAACTGGAACACTACGAATTCCGTATGGGTGTAACGCGTGGGCGATTGGCGGTGGCGCTCGATTCGCTGACGGATGCGCTCACCATGGTGGGCCAGCACGGCGTCTATTGCCAGAGCGCCCGGCAGCCGGGAATGCCGGCGATGGATATTCAGATCGTGATGAAGGGAATCACGAATGCCAAGGAATTGATCGCTTCAGTGATGGAAGAGATTCGCCGAGGAAATCAGAACGAAGAAAGCTAAGCCTTCTTTTCGACGACCGCAAACGCTGGCTGAGTGGGGCACCTGCCGCAGAACTTCGAGCTGATGATTGGCCCGAAGCGCGGCAAACTCGGAGCACATTTCGGCGGGAATGCTTCGATGGTCTTAAGCAACGCATCGTGCTGGACTCTGAGCTGCTTCGGGAAGGATTGCTGACGAGACAGAACTGCTTGCAGATCCGGTCCCCACATCCTGGATTCCTTGCTGCAATCCTTTGACGAGATCAGTCACAGTAAACTCTCGCAGTCGAGCTCTGCTCTGCCGGCAATTACCCTTCGACACCGCTCAAAATAAATTCGCCACAGAGACACGGAGAATTCTCAGATGTTTCTTTTCCTCTGTGTCTCAGTGTCTCTGTGGTTTCATTTCACTTACACCGTTACGTATTTGCCTGTCTCCAGCACGCGGGCCGCAATCTGCTCCTGCAATCCGATTACATTGACCGGGTCGAACTTTACCAGCCGCCGAACAATCGCCATCTGCGTACGCAGCATGTCGCCATCGGCAACGGCAGCGATGACTTTCTTGGCCGAAGCTTCTAGGCGATT
>DASRAA010000277.1:0-4482 GCA_035638375.1 Binatia bacterium
ATGGTTCTCGCTCCAACCCTGTCCGAACACTACTGGATCATGCTGCAAGTCAGAAACCAATCCCCATAGGTCCCTCCCAGCGGCTTAGTTCAAGGCATTGTATCGGGAATGCGCCGGCGCTCAGCCTCATCTTCTCCCCAGCTGTACACCGCCGACGCACTCCCGATACAATCCTGATGACTACCGTCCAGTAATCGGGATAGTCTCGTGAAACGCCGTCCACGTCCAAACGCCGCCGGACGCGCTCGGACCGCATTCCTGAATGGACCGCGACTTGAACGAAGCCGAAGAGGCAGACGCTTCGCGTGAGCGTTTCGTGGCGGCCTTTGTCAGTTGAGCGTATTGTCGGGTCACAAGGAGGCTATCCCTGTGACCCATTTACGCAACTTGATGCTCGAAGAACTCGAGCGTCGAAATTACTCCCAGAGTACCGCGCGGGCGTACCTCATGACCATCCAGGATCTCGCGCGTTACTTCCATCAGCCGCCTGATACGTTAGGCCCAGAGCACATTCGCCAGTATCAGGCTTACTTGTTCCGAGAACGAAAGCTGGCCGCGAATAGCGTCAACCAGCGAGTCGGGGCCCTGCGTTTCTTCTTCATCAAGACACTAAAGAAGACCTGGAGTGTCGACGAGACTCCATACCCCAAGAGAGTCATCCGGTTGCCCAAAATATTCAGCCCCGAGGAAGTCGCGCGGTTGATCGATTCGGCGACGACTCCGTTCTACCGCACGATCCTGATGACGCTCTATGCGACCGGAGTTCGCCGGCCTGAGCTGGCGCATCTGAAGGTCAGCGACATCGACAGCCAGCGAATGGTCGTTCACGTACAGGGTGGAAAGGGCCGTAAGGACCGGGACATCATGCTCAGCCCCAAGTTGCTGGAAGCCCTGCGGGAGCACTGGCGCAGTTTGAAACGAAAACCTAAGGTATGGCTGTTCCCCGGCAATCGCTGGCACACAGCCGACTATCCGATCACTACCAAGGTCGCCTGGCTGGCCTGCAGGGAAGCCGCAACACGGGCGGGCTTAGGACATAACATCCATCCGCACACGTTACGCCACTGCTTCGCCACGCATCTACTTGAAGCCGGCGCCGACCTACGGACCATCCAGATTTTACTGGGGCATCGTGATCTGGAAGAAACCACTATCTACCTGCACCTGTCGAACCGCCACCTGAGTGCCACCGCCAGTCCACTGGATTCGCTGCCTCTGGTCGGGAATCGCGATCCACACCGTACGAAGTAGATGTTGCGGCCACCCGTTGAGGTGGCCGATGTGATCCGCACAGCCGGAGAAAGCTTCTTCGAGCACCGCCCGAAGTGGTTTTGTTGGCTACACCTGAAAGTGCTGCACGCCATCCTGTGCTGCCGTACCGCTGCACTCGGCGGGCATGTAGATGCGTGTTCAAAATGCGGACACGAGGCCGTCTCCTACAACTCGTGCCGAAACCGGCATTGCCCAAAATGCCAAGCCAACGCACGCGATCGCTGGCTCGAAGCCCGGGGCAAAGAACTGCTGCCCACTCGCTACGTCCACGTCGTCTTCACGTTGCCACGGCAACTTGCGCCGCTGGCGTTGCAGAACAAACGCCAGATTTATGGCCTATTATTCCGGGCCAGCGCCGAGACGCTGATCGAAGTCGCCCGCGATCCCATGCGCCTCGGTGCCGAAATCGGGTTCTTCAGCATCCTCCATACTTGGAACCAGAAACTCCAAACGAACCCTCACTCATGATGCCTGGCATTATCATCTCCTCCATTTTCATTGAACAAGGCAGGCTGGTCGGCTGCGCAACCCCCTTGCAAAAGTAGTTTGCCGGTGCGGAGGAGCCGGTCGATAATCATACGAATAGGTTCGCCGTCTAAATCAGCGCGCCGAATTTCCCAAGGTGCCCGGGGAGTTGCTTGTTCGCGCATTAGCAAACCTGCCTCCACCAGCCGTTCGATCGTGTGATGACTGACGCCACATATGCGCGCAGCTTCGCTCAAGCTGATCCTCTCCGGATCAGGTAGTGCTCGTTTTTGACCGGTAATCGAATGGTTGCGCCTGGCGGTGGCCACACGAGTCTGATTCCATCGTTTACCTTTCCCCGTGGAGTAGCCGAGCCGGTTCAACACAGAGGCAATCTGATCATCGCCGTGCCGAACGGCCATGCGCTTAATGATTTCTAGCGCCTCCATCGGGGTCGCGGTTTCGGTTGCAGAACGCGGCCTATCCATTGCGAGTTGCGTATGCGCACCTCCCTTCCAGTGAATTACCAGCTCCAGGGTCTTTTTATCCTGGTCAGTACGCACTATGATCTCTTCGATCGCGGTTCGGAAGATCATCTTTTTGAGTGACGGAGGGTAGTGATCACTTTGCCAGACTTCACTAAACTGATCACCCATCGATCGTATTCTGTTCTCCTCTTCCGGTGACAGCGAATATCGCTTTGCCTCCAGACTCGAGAGTCGTTGTTTGACTGCCTCCATTTCTTCCAGCTTTTCGTTCCACCGCCGCTCCAACTCGCTCGCTACCAGACGATTCCGAGCGTCCACCACGTCGTACTGCTCAAAGGCCTTCTTCGCTTCATACTCCAACTGCTCCAGCTTGCTGGATAGGGTGGCGCGTTGTGCCGCGTCGCCAGCGCTCAATGCCTCCAGCGCTCGCAGACTAGCTTCCACCCCCAGAGGCGAGATCACCCTTAACAGCTCCTGCCCCACTCGCCGGTCTACCAAGCCGCCACCAAAGCCGATGCAATATTGCCCGCCATCGTCGTAGTCGCCCTTGCAGAGATAGCGCGCATTGGTGCCACGGCCACCCCAGTAACGTACATGTAGCTTGCGTCCACAATGTCCGCAGCGGAGAAGCCCCACCAAAAGCCCTTGGCCGGCGCGAATCGCCGCCATCGATTCGTCCCCCTCCCAGTTCACGGAATTACGCCGCATCATTCGTCGGTTCTCTTCGTAGGTGGCCCAGTCAATATAACCCACATGATGATCGCGGATGAAGACGCGGCACTCTTCGGCGGCACGCATCGCCGTCTGGCGTTTTTCCAGCCGGCCCTCCACCAGCAGCGTTGTGACCGGTCGCCGTCCCCAAACATACGCGCCAGCGTAGAAGGGATTGCAGAGAATATCGCGCACTAGGCTCTGCGAGGGAATCTTCCAGACCAGACGCGTTCCCTGGATGGGATTGGCAGGCAGCTCCACATCATGATCACGGAACCATTGGAATGTCTGACGCACACTCCACAGTTCTCGAAACTTGGTGAATACGAGTTGAATCGCTTCGCGGACCCGTTGGTCAGGATGAAACACAATCTTCCCGAGAGGGTCACGCGCATATCCCACCGGTAGCCTCTTGAACAGTTCGCCGCGGCGCGCTTTGGACTCCTGTCCCGCGAGCATTCGTTGGCGTATGACCTTGAGTTCGACAACGCTGAGCGTTCCTTTGATTCCCAATACCAATTGATCGTCGAGATAACTCAAATCGTAGATTTGTTGCTCATCGGCGATCAGGGTTCCAAAGATCTGACACACTTCCAGCAGCCGACACCAGTCTTTGTCCGTGCGAGACAACCGGGATACCTCCCAACTCCCTACGATTCCGACCTCTCCCAATGCCACCGAACTGAGGACACGCTCGAATCCCTCGCGGCGAGCGGAAGCGATGCCCGCGCTCGATCCCAAATCGCTATTGATGATCTCCACCTGCTGCCAGCCCAAAGCACGCACTCGTTCGGCGACGGCATACTGCAGGTGTTGACTTTCCTTATTCAGCCGTACTTGCTTGTCGCTGGACTGCCGCAGGTAGACGATCGCTTTGCGGGCCAGATGCTCCGGCTTGATCTTGGGACTGTACAAAACCTCCGTCATCGACTCTTCCTCCCTCCTTTTGAAAGACCACCATCAGAACGCGGGCCATGAGATCGATCAGATCGGCGCGTGTCGCTGCGTTTATTGGCACCGTTGCGCTTTCGTTTCGGATCATCAGGTCCAGAAGTTTTAGTTGCACCACGACGACCTCCCTTGCATCCGTCAACAGTCGCTCGCAGAAGGTTATCTTGAACATGGCCTTCAGTGGCGAGGTGTGAGGCGATCAATACAGCAAGAGACAGAAGCGCCTCTTTACTCAGATGCGCTTGTTCAGTGATCTTTATCTCGGCGGATTCGCGCGACAGCATCCAGATGGGAATCTTCAAACGCTTCTCGGCTGTGTCAATGACGCAGACCGCTCCATCGCTCCGCTTGGGCCTGCGAAGGATTTGCAAGATAGCACCGTGAAGGGGGTGAAAGGGGTAGAAGACCTGAACATCAGTATTAGTCGCGCTCAGGGTATTGTGGGCGTGGGTGTCACCATCCTCACGTGCACTGCCTGGTTCCGGCCGGAGGAATCTCGCCGGACCAGACCCGGTGGATTCACTCGCGACCCAATTTTCTCGTGCCCATCCCCGTATTGAAGATGGTGTTCCGGGCCAAAGTGCGCGATGGGCTC
>DASRAA010000278.1:0-4018 GCA_035638375.1 Binatia bacterium
CAAGCAGGGACCTGCGAGGCGCAGGTTCGATGACGAGCCGCTTGCCTTCCTTGCGCATGATCGCTTCGTCACCGGGAAGCTCGAACTCGCGAGGAATACACACTGCCTGGTTGCGACCGTTCTTAAAACAGCTTGAGGTAACGCTCGGGCGGCGAAACTCTCCGCGACATGTGTTGGGCATATGCTGAGTACCACAAACTACCTCCACCCGCAGAAGGAGCATTCCCGCGCGGTGTGAGCTTGACACCCATCGATTGCACACCCTTTGGGAAGTGGCGAAGACCACTTCTAGACAAATCCTCTAGCTAGCCATGGTCAGTTGTACTAGAGTCTCTCGCTACAGCGTCGCGGCTTTCGTCTCGATCAGCTTCTTCACGCGCTCCACGAAGACATCCACAGAGACCGAGCCTTCCGCCTTCTCCTGGCCCCTGACGCGGACGTTGACCTGACCGGATTCCACCTCTTTGTCGCCGACTACGAGTTGGAAGGGGACCTTCTGCAGCGCATGTTCGCGGATCTTGGCGTTCATCTTCTCGTTGCGGTCGTCGACTTCGACGCGCACTCCGGCGGCCTTCAGCTTTTCGCCGACTTCGTGCGCGTACGCGTGATGCTTCTCGCCGATGGGGATGACGACCACCTGCACGGGTGAAAGCCAGACGGGGAAGGCTCCGGCGTAGTGCTCGATGAGCGGGCCGAAGAACCGCTCGATGGAGCCGTAGAGGGCCCGGTGTACCATGAGCGGCTGGTGACGCTTGCCGTCTTCGCCAACGTACTCGAGCTGGAAGCGCTCGGGCAGGGTGAAGTCGAATTGCACGGTGGTGAGCTGCCAGGGGCGTCCGATGGCATCGACTAGCTTGATGTCGATTTTGGGGCCGTAGAACGCGGCTTCGCCCGGGATGGTCTTGTACTCGATGTTGCCCCGCTTGAGCGCCTGTTTGAGCGAGCGGACGGCGAGCTCCCACTGATCGTCACGGCCGGCGTAGGTCTTGCGATCGTTGGGGTCCCAGGTGGAAAGCTCGACGGTGAACTGCTCGAATCCATAGGTCTTGAGCACGGCGAGCGCAAAGTCGATGCAGCCGACCACTTCGTCTTCGATCTGCTCAGGGGTGCAGAAGATGTGGGCGTCGTCCTGGGTGAAGCCGCGCACGCGCAGCAGGCCATGCATCACGCCGGAGCGCTCGTAGCGATAGACGGTGCCGAGCTCGCCCAGACGCACAGGCAGGTCACGGTAGGACTTGAGTGAGTCTTTGTAGATAAGGATGTGGAACGGACAGTTCATCGGTTTCATGCGGTAGTCGGCGTCGTCCAGTTCCATGGGAGTAAACATGTTCTGCGCATAGTAGCCTTCGTGGCCGGAGGTCTTCCAGAGGTCGACGCGGGCGACGTGTGGAGTGAAGACCAACGAGTAGCCGCGCCTGAGGTACTCGTTGCGCATCCAGTCTTCCATCTCTTTGCGGATGATGCCACCCTTGGGATGCCAGAAGATGAGGCCGGGGCCGGCGAGCTCCTGGATGGAAAACAGGTCGAGCTGCTTGCCGAGCACACGATGGTCGCGCTTTTTGGCTTCTTCTAGCTTGTGGAGGTAGTCGTCGAGCTCTTTCTTGGAGTAGAACGACGTGCCGTAGATGCGCTGAAGCTGCGGGTTCTTCTCGTCGCCGAGCCAGTAGGCGCCGGCGATGTTGAGCAGCTTGAAGGCCTTGATGCGTCCGGTGGACGGAATGTGCGGGCCGCGGCAGAAGTCGAGGAACTTGCCAGTCTTATATATGGAGATTTTTTCGTCGGGTGCGGTGAACTGCTCGATGAAGTGGCACTTCATGAAGTCGCCGTCGGACTTGAAACGCTCCAGGCCTTCTGCGCGGGGCAGAAATTCGCGCGCGTAGGGCAGGTCTTGCTTAGCAAGCTCCTGCATCTCCTTCTCTATGGCATCGAGGTCTTCGGGGGTAAAGGGCTTTTCGCGGTAGAAGTCGTAGAAGAAGCCGTTCTCGGTGGCCGGGCCGTGGCCCAGCTTGGTCTCGGGGAAGAGTTCGAGTACGGCGGCAGCGAGTAGGTGCGCTGAAGAGTGGCGATAGACTTCCAGAGCTTCGGGATCGTGCTCGGTCAGCAGGCGGAGCTCGACGTCGTCTTCGATGGGGCGAGTCAGATCGACCAGCTTGGGCTCGGTGCCGTTGGAGCTGGGCTTGATTTGTGCGACGAGGGCGGCGTCGGCCAAGCGCGGGCTGATGCTGCGGGCGATGTCGAGAGCGGAAGTTCCTTTGGGTACGTCTTTGACGCTACCGTCGGGCAGCTTTACGTGGATGAGTTCGGACATGATTTATGTACCTGCCACTGTGCGCTTGGTATGGCGCCAGTTACAAACGATGAAACTTCAATTTTAGTAGTGATAACGGGCCTGTAGGAACCTGATCTGAGCCTCCGAACCCTCATAAACCAGCCGATGTTCCTGAGTGATTCGGCGCGACCAGCAGGCAGCGAACCCAAACTTCAACGGCTCCGGTTTACCTATACCGTTAAACGGATCTTGTAAGACGGCATTTACCAATTCCAGTATGCGCAGCGCCGCCTTTCGATCGGCCTTGACCCAATAAATAAGGTCCCCTACAAACTGAGCTAGAAAGACGGCCTCACGCTCAGCGCGTCGTATCAAGCCCGACCTCCCGTCGCAATTGCTCGAGCGACATCCGCCGTCCCTTACCCCGGTGGGCATCATGGAGAGCTTCCATCAAGCGCTGGGCATTGCGCGGCGAACGGAGCAGGTGCGCGGTTTCTAACAATCCAGCCAGTTCGTCTGCTGGGATCAAGGCCACGTCCTTTGCACCGCGTCGCCGGACAATGACAACTTCGTGGTCATTAGCGACTTGATCCAGCACCGACGCCAGCCTCTCGCGCAAGCTTGTGTAGGTGGTTTCAACTGGCATAGGATCGTTCCTCCTCCGACGAATAGCGTACAGGAGTCCTGTACGTTAGTCGAGTGCGGACAATGGCGTCACGCACAACAAGCGAGGAGTTAACTGACAAGGCCACTCCGCGCCTCCTGAGTATCGAATCTGGGAAACAGCCACCGTCAAGCGCGGGTGCGCTGTGCGCGGATTTCCAGCACCAACGCGCCGACAAATGCAATAGTGCCAATGGTGATGGCGATAGGAATCGCGATGTGTCGGTAGGCATTTCGCATGTCGGGCGGGACACCGGCGACAAGGCCGTAGATGACCATTCCAACAATGCCAAGGAGCAGACCAATGCCCATTCCGCCAGCCGTAAATAGCATCGTGGTGAAGAGCACTCGAACCGTGGAACCTAAGACGAGTGAGATCGGACCGCGGCGGCGGACATTTGGCATCACCCTCTAAATTACATCACTGCTGCGGCCTTTCGTCTCCACTTCCATCGTGCGGGAAAGCTGGTTGTCGATCTGCTGCCGAGCACTGTCGAACTCGCGCTTTGCACGCGCAATCTGCTGTAGCAGTTTGTGCATGCGTTGCGGTCCAAGCAATACGTATCCCAGGCCGACAAAGAACAGCAATTCGCCGCCAAAACCAGCCATGACGTTTATTCGCCCTGCTTGCTGTCTTGGGTTTGAGCGGCGGGTGCATCGTGTCCGTTGACAGCCGACTTGAACCCGCGAATGCCTTCGCCGATACCTTTGCCGAGTTCGGGGAGTTTTTTGGGGCCGAACAGCAACAGGGCGAGGCCGACGATCACGAGCAGATGCATGGGTTGAAAGATGCCTTCGAACATGGGTACTCCTCAATCTCGCCAAATAAGTTTTGCCACGGCTAAAGCCGAAAGCATTGACGTTACGGGCCACCATGGAAGGGCCTCACATCGGCACGATTGAAGTCGTGCCCTCAGGCAAAGGCGTGGCGAATTAATTTTCCGCAGCCGGTGAAGCTGTGCCCTTCAAAACCGACAGTTGAGAGCTTCTGGATTTTCACCGCTTGAAACACAAGGCGCTGCGCTGTGGTTGCAGCAACAGCGCGTTTGACACCAGTAGCAAGTTCGCCACCGCCCCGATATCAGC
>DASRAA010000279.1:0-2113 GCA_035638375.1 Binatia bacterium
GCCGTCGGCCCGGCCCGAAGGGACCCAACCAAGACCTCATCGAGGCGGTCGTGGCAATGAAACGGCGAAATCCCGGCTGGGGTTGTCCCCGCATTGCTCAGCAGATCTCGTTGGCTTTCGGTGTGGAGATCGATAAGGACGTTGTCCGCCGGGCGCTGAGCGTTCACTACCGGCCGGAATCGGATTCGGGAGGTCCTTCCTGGCTTACCTTTCTCGGTCACACGAAAGACAGTTTGTGGAGCTGCGATTTATTCCGATGCGAATCGGCAACGCTGCGAACCCACTGGGTTCTTGTTGTGATGGACCAGTTTACGCGTCGCATCATTGGTTTTGGCGTCCACAGCGGCATCGTTGATGGAGTGGCGCTGTGCCGGATGTTCCATCGCGCGATTCGCGGGCACAGTCTACCCAAATATCTCAGCTCGGATCACGATCCGTTGTATCGATTCCACCGATGGGAGGCTAATCTTCGGATCCTTGAGGTAACCCAAATCAAGAGTGTTCCTTACGTGCCGCTTTCGCACCCCTTCGTAGAGAGACTGATCGGCACGATTCGCCGCGAGTATCTCGACCGCACTGTGTCAAGAAGACGTGAAGAGCGTCATGCTGTACGAGAGATGAGGGAGGGCCCCTCGAAACCGCCTTCTAGGGGAGGTTTCAAACTGCCGTAAGCTGCTGCGGTCCAATGGCCGTGGTGGTGAACGTTATGGTAAAAGGCGTGGCATTTGATCACGTCATGTGGGGATGAGAGAGGCGAGTGTAAACGAATCGCTGAGGACGCATCGAAATACACTAGATCAGTGTTCTCGAAATAACTAAACAATCACTGTCTCATCCATTTTGTACTTCCACCGAAAGACCACGGGGGCGGCATTGATCTCCTCAAAATATTGATGGATGCGGTCGATGAGCTCTTGCTTGCTGGCGACGCGAATCCCTCGCAGCATCGTTCGAGTCATCTTGCTGAACTGATTCTCGATGAGATTCAACCATGAGCCGTGGGTCGGTGTGAAGACAAAAAGGAAACGCCCCGGCACCGTGTCCAGGTAGTTCCGCGTCTCTTTGGAGATGTGAGCGGAATGGTTGTCCAGAACCAGACGGATCTTCTGCGGCGCCGGATAGGCACCTTCCAGTTTCTTCAGGAATGAGATGAAATCGGCGCTTTTGTGCGTGTCGCTGACGGTTTCTATGACCTTTCCGCTATGCAAATCCAGGCCGGCCAGCAGCGACACCGTGCCCAGGCGTTTGTATTCGTAATCCCGCAGGTGGCTGGCGTGCGTGCCGACCACCGGCGGCCGGTCCAGAGTCGTCACGCCCAAGGCTTGAATGCCAGGCTTCTCGTCATAGGAGATCGTGACCATTTCCAGTTGCCGCCCCGCCTCGCCCTGCCGATACTCATTCACGACTTCGACCTCCTTGTAGATGTGCAGCACGATCGCCATCTTGGCCTCAAAGTTCAGATCCCGGCACTCGACGTAGTAGCGAATTTTGTGCGGCCGCAGTTCAGCTTGGCGCAGGATCTTGTGGAGTTTCGACCGGCTCAGCCTCCGTAGAGCCGGATGCCCGGCGGCGACGCAGTGCTGGCGGACATGCGCCGTCAACAGCTTGTATGTCCACAACTCGTAGGAATAGCCGAGTTCCTTGGGCTTCTGGCAAGCGCAATGCTGCACCCAGACCACCGCATCGTCCGTAAGTTGCCGCGGCCTCCCCGGTCTGGGCAACTCTCCCAGCGCTGCGTCAAGCCCAAACTCCCGACACTTGCGGATGCACAGCACCACCGTGCCACGGCTGACGTGATGGCGCTCTGCGATCGACTCATCGCTTTGTCCCGAGAGCGAACCCAGTAGGATCGCCGCGCGCAACGCACGCCGCCTCTCTTCGGTTCGGGACCTGCTGATCGACTCCAATTTGCGCAGTTCCTCAGCGCTGAACTGCAAGGCATCCCGCTTCCTTGGGAAGGGCATGCCTCATTAAAACATAATCTGGGCGAAATGTATATTTATTTAGAGAACGATAATCTAGTTGAAATCACGCCCCTACTTCAAGCTCACCCCCACCAGCGTCTTCTCATTCCGCAAATACATTCGCCCGTTCGCAATCGCCGGATACGCGC
>DASRAA010000280.1:0-4009 GCA_035638375.1 Binatia bacterium
GCAAATAATCAACACCGTTGGCGGCTTTGGCTTGAAGAGCGTCGCCAACGCACAGATTATCAAACTTCTCAATTCACACTCCCGCAAGCCTCTTGCTCCGAGCGCCCACTACTTGGAGCTTCGGAACAAGATTCGAGACGCAACAAAGAATGACATTTGGGGTGGGCACACCTTTGAATCCCTCATCAAAAAGAACGTCTTGGAATTGGGGCTAGAGCTGAAGTGCACCAAATGCTCCAGCTGGAACTGGTACTCCTTGATGCAGCTGGACTACGAGATGCGGTGCTCTTTGTGTTTGCAACAATTCGATTTCCCTGTCCTGAATCCGGGCTCATCTGACTACACGAGGTGGGCTTATCGCCTGATATGGCCTCGGTGGACACCTGAAAACCGGCCAGTCGTGGACACTTCAAAACCGGCCAGTGGACCGCACCCAGAACAACTTGGTTTTACACTACGAGTGCTCGGTCCGGCAAGTTTTTCTTGATGGAGTCTTCTCGTCACGGGCAGCTCGGTTTATACTGACCTCACCTGGGCGGAGGGTACGGCTCCGCAGGGATGCGACCGGAGCGCCGACCCAGCGGCCGGAATGACGGGGCGGCGTGAGCCGCCCCAGAAGCCAGCCATTCTGGCGCGAAAGCGATAAATCCCAGGGGTTTGGGGACGGCGTCCCCAAGCAAGCCAACGCTTTTTTTCGCTGTGACTAGAGCACGGTGAACTGCGTCTGGAGAATCGGTTAATGGCGTGGTGGATGGGCGATGTAGTCGCGTGGTAGATTCGGGTCGATGCAGATGCCGTTCCAGACCTTGGCTTCGTTCATAACGGATGGGGTAAGAATCGAAACGTAATCGACCTGCTTCGCTGCACTGTCGATCACCTGGGCCACTTCTCCGAACGGAAGGTCGGGGTCGCTCGTCAAGAAAATATATCGATATACGCGAGTCTTGAAGATTTGCTCTAAACGCCGCTCCAACTCTTCTCGCTGAAGGACTTGGGCTTCAGTGTTGATTCGGAGACCTCCGCGGGATAGCACCTGTACCACCACAACGCGGCGATCATCCCACCCGCAGGGTTCGAGTCGTGCGATTCTAACGGCAAAGCCAGTTGCAGTATGGAAGAAGCCCGCAGCGATCGCGCTGAGAGTCAAGAATAATGCCGCAAAGGGGGCGGCGTTCAATCTCATTTGCTTCCGCACTAACCAATAGAAGAGACACCAGGCCGCGAGCTGCGGGGTTAGTGAGCAGATCCCGAACTGAAGACGGGATTTATAAGGAAACGACCCCGCGTCGGTTGAGTGACCTTCAATGGCCGGCCGCTGTTGCCGCCTCCTTGGTGCGCCAGCTCCGCGGCCCACACTTGAGCACGTGCCCGTGATGCAGTATGCGATCGAGCATGGCGCTGACCGCGGCTACGTCGCTCAACAGCTTCCCCCAGTCCTCTACGGGGCGGTTGGAGGTGAGCAGCGTACTGACACGCTCGTAGCGGCGCATGATGATCTCTAGCAGGTCCTCAGCCGCCGTCAGCGGTAGCTTGCGCATGCCGAAGTCGTCAATGATGAGCAGCGGCACGGTGGTGAGTGACTCCATGAACTCTTTGCGCGTGCCTTCGGTGATGGCATCGGCCAGGTCATCCAGCAGCACATGCGTTTCGCGGTACAGTACGCGGTAGCCCTGGAGAATGGCAGCCTGCCCGATGGCTTGGGCCAAGTGGCTCTTGCCCGTGCCGCCGGGACCGAGAAACAATGCGTCTTCCCGCTTACCAATGAAGGCGCAGGTGGCCAGGTCGAACACCAGACTCCGATTCATCTTGGGATTGAAGGTGAAGTCGAAGTTGTCCAGCGTCTTGTTGGGATCGCGGAACGCGGCCTGTTTACGCCGACGCTCCAGCAGTCGCTCGCTGCGGCGGGTCAGCTCGTCGGTGACCAGGCATGAAATGAGGTCGATGGGGGTCATGGCTTCGGCCTGGGCTTGGTGCAGCCGGGTTTCCAGCACGGCGGCAATGCCACCGAGTCGGAGTTGTCGTAAGGAACGCTCTAATTCGATGAGGTTCATGTTTCACTCTCCTTGGTTTTGTTTTCGATGAAGTCGCGGTACAGGGTGAGCTGGCGGATCAGGGGATCGACCTGCCGCAAACTCAGTGGCAGTTGTGGGTTCCGCTCCAGGTAGCGACGCACAAAGCGGTAATCGCAGATGCCCATTTCCAGAGCAGCAGCGCAGGCATCGTCAACGGTTGCGGCGCCGTACTTTTTGGCCAGTGACAGCACGCCCAGAATCCGGCGCACCGCAATCTCTCCGTGCTGGTTGTGCATCCCACGGCAGAGCGCTCCAATCTGCAATCCTGTTTTGCCAGCGCGGGTCAGCAACTGGAGCGTGCCCGGTGGCGTCTTCTTGGAGCGGTCTTCGTCTAGGATCCGATGGCGGCCTCGCGCCTGGCGCAAGTGCTCGCGTAGCAACTGACCGTTGTCCGGGTTCAGCAGCCGCACTTGTCGGCTATCCCATTGAACCTGGACGCGCCGGCTGATCCAGCCAGGCGGTGCACTGTAGTAGGTGGCTTCGACTTCGACGCAGCCATCCAGATGCACCGTGCGCTCGCCGTACTGGTAGTAGCGGAAGGGTTCGACGGGCAGGGGCAGCAGGAATGGCCGCTCTTCGGCGAACATCGCTGCGACCTGTCGCTTGGTGGTGCCGTGGATGCGTGTATCGGCCCAGCGTGATTCCCAGTGGTCCAAGTACGTCTGAGCTTCCTCGAGACTCTCGAAGCGGAGGCCCTTCAGTGGCGTCTTCTGGGCATGACCCACGCCTGACTCAACCTTCCCCTTTCGATCCGCATGCCCGACGCGACAAGGCAGGGGCACGGTGCCGTAATGCTGAAGCACATCGCGGTACAGCGGGTTGAGCGAGGGATCGTAGATGTCGGGGGCGAGCACGCCCTCGCGCAGATTATCCAGCACAACAACACGGGTGCAGCCACCCAGCCGGCGGAAGGCCTTCTCATGCAGTTGGGCCCAGATCTGCGAGCTGGACCGGAACACCAGCAAGCGGATGGACTTGCGACTGTAACCGAGAGTCAGCACGAACAGCCGAGTGCGGCGGTACTTGCCGCTGTGCGGGTCGCGCACCATCGGGCCGGTGCCGTAGTCGACCTGAAGTTCTTCGCCGGGTGCAGTTTCGATGACGGCGCACGCTTCCGGCGATCGGCTTCCACGAAGCTTCCGAACGAAACGGTTGACGCTCTTGTACTCGGCGGCGAAGCCGTAGGTATCCACCAGTTCCTGCCAGATCGCCATGGCATTGCGGCCACGCGAGAGGGCCAACTCAATCACTTCGCGGTAACGTTCGCAGGCGCTAGCCGAGGGGCTGCGACCGGGCTGCGGCGCCGGTGCTGGTGCCGTTGCACTCCCCGACTCCGCGCCAAAGTCGGTGTTCACCTTCTCCGGACTGGCCGGTTTTGAGTGTACCCGTCGACCACGTGGTGGTCGCAGGGCCACTCCGGCCTCCTTCAGGTAGCTGGACGCCGTCTCTCGACGAACGCCGGTTGCCTCTTCAATCCGGCGCAACGACCATCCCAAACGCCCCAATGCTATGACTTGCTGCTTCTTTTCCTCGTTCAAGACATTGCTCACGACCAGGGAGGATAGTGCTCTCCCGTCGAATCAATGTCCTGGATGTTGTTTTTGATGGTTTACAACTGGCCGGTTTTCAGGTGTCCATCACTGGCCGGTTTTGGGTGTCCACCGAGGCGACCTAAGCTACTTAAGGAGATGTGTCGCGTAGCTTGGCTGGCAAGGTATTTGCAAAGTGCGGAGATACTGGCTTCGCCGGTTAAGCGCTCTCGCGTCGGATGGTCGGGCGCGTAGATGTACATCGCGCCAGTTCATCGAGCGATTGGATTCGATGTGGATGAAAACGTCGGGATCAGGGCCTTTTTTTAATACCCGACATAATCAAGGAGCGCACGCGCGGAACGCTGGAGCAGTTGGCAACGTCGGAGAAGGTTATCGAGGAGATAC
>DASRAA010000281.1:0-16633 GCA_035638375.1 Binatia bacterium
GTGTAGAAGTCGAAGCTGTCCACTTCTGCCCGGTAGTTAGGGCCAACAGGAATTTCAGTCCCATTACTCATGAGCACCGCCATGGCAGCACCTTCCTTGCGGCGAACGCAGGCAACATGAGCACGATTGACGATGAACGACCGATGTACGCGGGCAAATTGCGCCGGATCGAGCTTGCAAGTCATACCTGACATTGTGTCTCGGATTTCGTGTACTTCGGAAGCAGTGTGAAGCCGCACGTAGTTGCCGTCTGCAACCATGAACATCACATGTTCTGTGGGTATTTCTGTGCTTGCGCCATTTTCCCGGACAGCAGTCAAAAACCGCTGAAGCCCTCGGGAAAAGTCCAAATACCTGCGTAAGAGCGTAGAGAGGTCGCCCAGCTTTCGCCGGTAGATCTCAGCGCGCAGGCGCTCCATTGCCTCGCGGAAGGATCCGGGATTCACAGGGAGGTCGAGCGTTTCGAAGGCACACGGCAGTGTTGCACCATCTTTCCTTCCCAACCCAAGCACGACTGGAAATTCCGTTTCGCAGAGAGAATCTGACAAGTTGCAAGGCAGGCAGGTCGTTCTCACCATTAGTAGCTCAGGAAATTGCTCTTCCAGTAGTGTGCGACATTCATCCCAGCTCAGGGCCCTGCCGACCAACCGGAATTCCCTCAACTCACATAACTGGCGCTGCAATTCGTCAGCGTAGTCTGCATCCGGCTCGAAGGCCACGACCCTGATCGCCCCGTAACGCGGCTGCGAATGTTCCATCCGATGAGTTACCGGTATGCTTCCCATCGCTGCCCCCAAGTCCAACACTGTCGAACTCCTGCTTAGACGCACTCAGGGTAAAGTCGCTATCCCGAGGACGACGGTATTGGGACGAGCTTATGCGTTACTACATTGGACGCAAGCGTCTGTGGGACGCTTGCACCAACCTTAGGGGCGCTTTCACCGATCTGCTCAGGCATGCTGTCAAAGTTGATTTCGTGGAACATATTCAGGCACTTTGCGTACCTCTTTTATGACAAATCGGGGAAGGTTGCGTCTAAGCAGCACAAGGAATTGTGCGGGGGATTTTGAATACGGGTTGCCCCGCAAGGGGATTGGGGTATCGCGATGCAGACAATTGATACTCTCATCGTTGACGATGAGGTCCTAGCTCGCAAGAAGCTTTGCGTTCTTCTTGGGCGCGATCCTGACTTCCGCGTGGTTGGGGAGTGTGCCACAGCCACAGATGCGGTCCGCGCTCTCCATGAGTTGCGTATTTCCCTGATGTTCCTTGATATTCAAATGCCCGATGACGACGGCTTCAGTGTCATTAATGCCATCGGGCCTGATGCCCGGCCCAAGATAATTTTCACCACTGCATATGACAAATATGCTATTCAGGCGTTCGACGCTGAAGCAGTCGACTACCTGCTGAAGCCTTTTGACGAGGAGCGTTTTGCACGAGCAGCGAAGCGCGCGAAGAACGAGATTCTCGCCGACTTAGCCCAGCGCGCCACTACAGTCGAAGAAGGCATTCAGGCCACCCCGATTCCGCCACCTGAACGCTTTGTGGTGAAATCTGAGGGCCGAATCCTGTTCTTCACAACCGATGAGATCGATTGGATCGAAGCTGCCTCCAATTATGTGAAGCTGTACAGCGCCGGCAAGGGGCATCTCGTGCGGCACACGATGAACGAAATGGAACGCAAGCTTGATCCGCGTCAATTCCTTCGCATCCATCGCTCAATTATCGTGAATATCAAGAAGATCCGTGGGGTGGAGCCGTGTAACAGCGGGGAGTTCATCGTCACGCTGGTAAACGGTAAGGAGCTTCCGTCAAGTCGTGGTTATCGCGCCAACCTCGGCTTATTGCTGAAGTCGGTTCTATGAACCTTACCGAAGGCCGTGAATGGCTTCGAGGTCGTAAACCACCGGGACCTTTCCAGTATTAAAAGGCAGCTGAATACTGACAATCGTTCCGCGGTCGGGAGCGCTGTGAATGTCGAGCCGCTGTCGCTGTCCGTAGAACACCCGCAGCCGCTCTCGCGTCGAGTTCAATCCGAGTCCGTGCTTGGTTTGCCACTCAGGATTAGGCGCAAACCCGGGGCCGTTGTCTGCCACCTCGAGGTGTAGTTTGTCGCCGCGCTGGAATGAGTTAATTCGCACTTCTCCGCCCTGTGCCCGCCGCGAGGCGCCATGGTGAATGGCGTTCTCTACCAGTGGCTGCAAGAGTAGGTGTGGAACTCGAGCGTCCAACGTTGAGGGCTCCACCTCGTAGCGAAACTGCAGCCGCTCACCAAACCGCATTTTCTCGATTTCCAGATATCCGTTTACGAATTGCATCTCGCGATTGAGCGTGGTTTCCTGCACTGTGTTGTTTTCCAGGCTCATCCGCAGCAGATCGCTCAACCGTACCAGCATGGTGTCGGCGGCCTGAACGTTGGTAAGCATGAGCGTCGAAATAGAGTGCAGCGTATTGAACAGAAAGTGCGGCTGCAACTGGCTCTTCAATGCTCTCAATTGCGCCTGGGCTAATCTGGTTTCCAGTTGTGATGCCCGTAGCTCGCGGTCGCGGAACTCCCAGTAGTAGCAAAGGGCATGAGCGATAGCGACGACTGGCATATAGACGTAGAACCAGGTAATCGGCAGGCTATAGAGAAGGAGACGCCCGAATAACGACCAACCCAGCGGAAACGTTTGATTGGTCATGCTGTCAGTCACTGGATAAACCAGCATCCGGACGAGCGCGTGAGCCGCCGCGAAGACGATGGCACCCGCAGAGTAAAGTAAACTGCGCTGCCGCCAGTTGGACACCTCGATCGGATAACGCAAGCTGATTTGCAGCACAATCGGCGTGAAGGTGGCAAAGATCAGATTGTTGATTAGCGGGATTCGCAGTTCTTGCCAGAAGCTCCCGGACGGCTTCCAGAAAAGAGTGTTGAACCAGTACATGGAAAATGCAGTCATGAAAGCAATGAAGATCCACACTCCATAGCTCACAAGCCACACCATCCAAGTGGACTTCCGACCGCGGAGTCGCATCAGCGTTGTGCTCCGCAACTGATTTGGAATTTCGGCACCATGACGAGACTCAAAGGCGCGACACCCTAATAGGGCCTGGTCAGTTGACATAGCGGAAGTGTATTAGAACACGCTATTTACTAGTCGCAATCCCTACTCGTCCCCATAGGAATGTTATTCGCACCCGAAACCGTACCATTCAGCATGATGGATTTGTACTGCCCCTGCTCGCATTCCGAAGTGCCGCCCGAACCACCTGCAAAGGCGTGAGCTTGGTAGGCCCCAGGAGCTGGGCCGAAAACATCGTAATTACCGGATTTGCCGGTACGAAAGTACCCAATAAGATTAGTAACTACAAATAGTTACCACGATTTCTGTTGATCTGTTAGGCACCGACGAATTCTCTGCCAGCAGATACCCTTCTGCGCCAGATTCGGGATTTCAAAACCGCTGCCCTGTAGCCCTCGGTCGTGATGCGTCTGTCCCCTGACAGGTTCCCCAAGGAACTCGAACCAAGGTGGCAACCCGTCGTACCTGCCGCCGGGATTTCTGACCGCCGGACGTAAAAAACAGCCTCTGTTGAAAAAATTTCTTGTCTCTTGATGCATCCCTCGATTCCGAGCATAATCGAATCACTTTGAGCCGTGTCGGCGATTGCAGGGTGTCGCCGGCGAGCACTTTCGATAGGTAACAGAAACACTCGATTCGTTCGTTTGCGCAACCATTAACTCACTCGTCGACCCAAAATTCGTAAAGCCGGATTGTTGATTTCGTGAGTGCGTTGTCCCACCTGAGTGGTACCTGTCGGTCATTCACTCTCCGTCTGTTTACTCACAGTGAAAAGCTAAGTCCTTGGCACACAATCCAAAACCTGATTGGAGAAACCACATGCCCGTGACTCGTGTCGATATTCCTCTGGAGAAGCTTAGCCATCCTCGCAGCGAAGAAGAGATCCAGCTACAACTGGCGCGCGAACGTGCGCGGCTGGCTAGCATGATGGGGCTGGATAGCGGACCCGTGCGGCACTTCCAACGACCCGTGGAGCGACCCTTCACCGCCGAGGAGCGGGGCAAGGTGACCATCCTGTTCGGCGGACTGACCTGGAAGCACGAGAAAGTCATCCAAGCCGTATTCGAAGGATGCGGCTACCGTTGCGAAATTCTTCCCGTGCCGGATGTTGCCGGCTTCCAGCTTGGCAAGGAATACGGCAATAACGGGCAGTGCAACCCTACCTACTTCACGGTAGGCAATCTCGTGAAGTTCCTGCAAAGCCTCGAATCGCGAGGAGTGTCGCGCGAGGAGATCATCAGCAACTACGTGTTCTTTACCGCCGGTTCATGCGGGCCCTGTAGGTTTGGCATGTACGAATCGGAATACCGGCTGGCGCTGCAGAACGCCGGCTTCGATGGCTTTCGTGTGCTGCTCTTCCAGCAGAACGATGGCGTGAAGGCCGCCTCAGGCGAGGCCGGGCTGAAATTCACGGTCGATTTCGGTATGGGGATGTTCAACGCGCTGAACCTCGGCGACGTGATGAACGAGATGATCTTCCGTATCCGGCCATACGAGGTCGAGAAGGGCAAAACCGATCGCGTCTTTCACGAATCGGTGGACACGCTGTGCACGATGCTGCGGGAACGCAAGCCATTTGAAGACCACGAAGACTTGCCGCAGTGGATGTCGAAACGCATCAAGGCTCGCAAAGGAGAGAAATGGGAGATCTGGGTCAACTCCCTGCTGAAGGTCCGTGAACAGCTCTATGGCAACCCGTACAAGGATGCGCTGCAGGCGGTTCACGATCAGCTGGAGACCATCGAAGTTGACCGCCTTCGCGTAAAACCCATCGTGAAGATCATCGGCGAGTTCTGGGCGCAGACGACGGAAGGCGACGGCAACTTCCACATGTTCGAGTTCCTGGAACGGGAAGGGGCGCAAGTTTTAGTTGAGCCGATTGCAACTTGGGTGATGTACATGATGTATCAGGTCAAGGCGCGCGCCGCGGCGCGGCGTTTGCTGGATGCCCCCTACAAGAACCCCCACTGGTGGGAGCTGCACAAGCTGGCGAAGAACGAACTGAAGTTCCGCCAGAAGCAATGGATGATCGGCATGGGCGAGCGCGTTTATGCGCGGCAGTATCACCGGGTGGTGGAAGGGTTGGGCAGCATCGCGCACCATCTGATCGATCAGAAGGAAATGGCCGAGATGGCAAACCCGTTCTACAACGAGTTCGCGCGTGGCGGCGAGGGACACCTCGAGGTCGGCAAGAACGTGTACTACACCAAGAACCGGTTGTGCCACATGGTGCTGGCGCTGAAGCCGTTCGGATGCATGCCGTCGTCGCAATCGGACGGCGTACAGTCCGCGGTAGCGAATCACTTCAAAGAGATGATCTTCCTGCCCATCGAAACTTCTGGCGAAGGCGAGATCAATGCGCACAGCCGCGTGCAGATGGCGCTCGGTGAAGCCAAGGTAAAAGCACGCATGGAGTTCGAACAGGTATTGCAGTCTACGGGCAAGCGGCTTGAAGACATCAAAGACTATGTCGCCGAGCATCCGGAGTTGCGCAACCTGTTCTATCCGGTGCCGCATCGGGAAGGCGTGACTGGCGTGGCGGCGAATTTCGTGCTGCACGTCAATGATCTGATGAATGGCAAGAAGCGTTTGCGTCGCATGCCTGCGCCGGTGCAGCCGAGGCTAGAAACGGCGGTGGCGTAAGTTAGCAGTCTCAGTTGAAGTCGACGAAAGTACGGCA
Source organism: Binatia bacterium (assembly GCA_035638375.1). Lineage (GTDB taxonomy): Bacteria > Acidobacteriota > Terriglobia > Terriglobales > Acidobacteriaceae > DASRAA01. The sequence continues at coordinate 5,749 of DASRAA010000281.1, forward strand.
AGAGTGGAGAGGAGAGTCTGATGCCTGAGGCCGAAGAGCGGTCGATTAGCGAACCAGCTCCGGCGTACCGCTTGGATGTTCAACTGCATGACTTGTTGATGAAGCCGCCAGAGCAGCCGCGCCTGCTACCGACCCCAAAAGACGGCAAGGAGCAGGTGCTGCCCGAGCCGGTGTTCCCGCAGTATGCGGAGCTGCTCACAGCTCCTGACGAAGATTTCTTTCCGAAGAATGGAAGGCGCACTCACAAGACCAAGCATATCTATCGGGCACTGAGAGGATGGGCATTTCCGTTCATCCGCTCGCGGGTGCTGCCCGGTGATTTTCACCCGATCATTGCCTACCTTTTCAACGAATGGAAGTGCAACCTCGACTGCCACTATTGTTGGGCGTTCGACAACAGCGTGCGCGGCATGACCGAGGACACGGCAAAGCGCTCGATCGATTGGCTGCGCGATAGCGGGGCGGGCGTGTTGGCTTTGATGGGCGGCGAGCCGCTGCTGCGTCCGGATTTCGCACACAAGATCATCTATTACGCGGTGAAGAAAGGCTTCTGGGTCTATCTTCCGACAAACGGTCGATTGATGTGGCCGAAAGTGATCGACAAGATCGCCGACGCCGGTGTGGGTACGGTCAATCTCGCGGTCGATTCATGGGATGACGTACCCGGCAAAGGCCTGCCCAAGGCCATGGTCCCCATCCGCAAGCACTTCGATTACCTGGTGAAGAAGCAGTACAAATACGGGTACTCAGTGTTCCTGAACATCAACATTTGCGCGAACAACATGGACGACGTTCGGCAGTTAACCGAGCTCGCGCACGACAACGGCATCGCGACCGACTATCACATCTGCGAGTCGCCGATGACCGAGCAGCCGCACTTCAAGCACCTATACTCAAACCCAACGTTCATTCGCCAGAAGGACCATCCGGCGGTCGCGGAGTTGATCGATTGGCTCATCGACAAGCAGAACTCCGGGTATCACATGGTGAACTCGGTGCAGCGTCTGGCGCAGATGAAGAACTTCATCCACGGCGATTTGGAAGATTGGAATTGCCGTGCGGGTCATAACTCGCTCATCGTGCGCGTGGATGGGACGCTGGCGCCGTGTTTCCCGATGTATTCCGCGGGATACGACTGGGGCACGATCGAAAATCACAAGTTCGAAACGAAGCAGTTGAAGGAAATGAAGAAGGAATGCCAGAAGAGCTGCTTCTCAACCCTGAACCACATTCTCGCCTTTTGCTACAACGATCGGCGCGTCATCATGTGGCTTTTGAAACAGGCGAAGCACGGTTTCCGGCGGATTGAAGGCAACTTCGGCGAGTAAACCGGCTGCACTCCCGGGAGGAACTTTGGCTTCGAATCATCATCATCACGAAGCGTTCTGTAGTAGCAGCGCACAGAAGATCGATATCCAGCTCGACGCGCTGGCGAATTCCACACCTGCGGAAGAGTCGCTACCGGCGCGCATCATGGCGAAATCGCGTGAAGTCGCAGCACAGTCCGGAAATCGCGCGGTTTACACGGTTGGCATGGATGTCGGTTCAACGACGGTGAAGGCCGTCATTGTCGATGCGAAGACCGACGAGATCATCTGGAGCGACTACCAGCGCCACGAAACCAAGCAGCCTGAGAAGACGCTGGAGTTCCTCAAGCGCATGCAGGACGAGGCCGGCATCGCTCCGCACAACTGCCGTATCTTCATCACAGGCTCTGGCGGCGGCGCGCTGGCGAATCTCATGGGTGCCAAATTCGTGCAGGAAGTCACTGCGGTTTCGCTCGCCGTGGAAAAACTGCATCCGGAAGTGAATTCAGTGATCGAGCTCGGCGGGCAGGATGCCAAGATCATAGTCTTCAAAGAGGACGAGAATACAGGGCGCAAGAAGAAGATCCCGTCGATGAACGACAAGTGCGCCGGGGGTACGGGCGCCGTCATCGACAAGATCAACGCCAAGCTGAAGATTCCCACCGAAGAGCTGGGTCACCAGGGCTACACGGGAATCAAGCTGCATCCGGTAGCGGGAAAGTGCGGCGTCTTCGCCGAGACTGACATCAATGGCCTGCAGAAGCAGGGAATCCCTCCTGATCAGCTTATGGCGTCGCTGTTCGATGCCATTGTGCTGCAGAATCTGACCGTGCTGACGCGCGGCCACACCCTGCGTCCGCATGTGCTGCTGCTCGGCGGTCCTAACAGCTTTATACGCGGCATGAAGGAAGCCTGGCAGCAGAACATCCCCAAAATGTGGGAAGAGCGCAAGGTGGAGCTGCCCGAAGGTGCCAAGCCGGAAAACCTCATCAAGGTTCCAGACAACGCACAGTATTTCGCTGCAATCGGCGCGGTGGAGTTCGGCAAGGATGAAGACCCCGACGCGGGAATCTATCTCGGCACGGAGTGTCTCGAGGACTACATCGCTGTCGGCCGCCAGGCGGAAAAGGCGAAGTCGGGTAGCGCAGGACTCAGTACCACCGACGAAGAGCTCGCGCAGTTCAAACAGCAGTACACCATACCGAAGTTCGAGGGGAAAACGTTCACTGCTGGCCAGACGGTACAGGGATTCATCGGCATCGACGGCGGCTCGACCTCGACAAAGGCGGTGTTGCTCTCTGAAGCTGGTGAGGTTCTGTGCAAATCGTATCAGCTCTCGAACGGCAACCCCATCCAGGACGCAATCGACATGTTCGTGGCGATTCAGTCGCAGGTTGAATCGCAAGGTGCAACACTCGAAGTGCTCGGAGTGGGAACGACCGGCTACGCCAAAGACGTGCTGAAAGACGTGCTGAAGGCTGATGTCGCATTGGTCGAAACTGTAGCGCATACTGAGTCGGCGATGAAGTTCTACAAAGACCCGCATGTGATCGTGGACGTTGGCGGGCAGGACATCAAGCTCATTGTGCTCAAGGATGGGCGAGTAAAAGACTTTAAGCTGAACACGCAGTGTTCGGCAGGAAATGGATACTTCCTGCAAGGCACCGCCGAGTCGCTCGGCTACAAGGTCGAGCAGTATGCCGACATAGCATTTTCCGCCAGCACCATGCCGGTCTTCGGATATGGCTGCGCGGTGTTCATGCAGTCCGACATCGTGAACTTCCAGCGCCAAGGCTGGCGCGGCGAAGAGATTCTCGCCGGACTGGCGGCAGTCCTGCCGAAGAACATCTTCTTGTATGTTGCGGGAATTCCGAACCTGGCCAAGCTGGGCTCGCGCTTCGTTCTGCAAGGCGGCACGCAAAAGAACCTTGCTGCAGTAAAGTCCGAGGTCGATTTCATCCGCTCGCACTTTCACGGTACCGACCACGGCCCTGAAGTGATTGTGCATGAGCACTGCGGCGAGTCAGGCGCCATCGGCGCCGGGGTCGAAGCGCTGCGTCTCTACAAGAACGGACAGCGCACGTCGTTCATCGGGCTGGACGCTGTACAGAAGATCGCCTATCGCACCACGCGCAACGAAAACACCCGCTGCTATTTCTGCAAGAACAACTGCCTGCGTACCTTCATTGATGTGAGCGTTGGCGATATCGACAAGTCCTCGCCCCTGCCGGTGTTCAAGTCGAAGGTCCCGCTGCAAGCAGGCGAGCGGCGCCTGATTATTTCCACCTGCGAAAAGGGCCAGGTGGAAGACGTCGGCGCCATGCGCGGCATCAAAGCCGGTCTGGACGCGCTGAAAGAAGCCAATCCCAACTTCGTCGATATCGCGGCTCGTGAAGCCTGGCGCTCACGCAATCCCAAGAACGTGGCCGACCCGCTTCCCAAATCTTCGTGGAAATCGAGTGTCAAGCTGCGCATTGCCCTCATGCAAGCGCGTGCCAACCACCGCGTCGGAATGCCGCGCGTGCTGAATATGTATCTGTATGCGCCGATGTTCAGCGCGTACTTGGAAAGTTTGGGCGTTCAGCCGGAGAATATCATCTACTCTGACTTCACTACGCAGGAGCTGTACCGCACGGGCGCAGGCCGCGGCGCCATCGATCCATGTTTCCCATCGAAGATCGGCATCCCGCATGTGTACAACCTGATCTTCCAGAAACATGCAAAAAAGCCGCTGAACACGATCTTCTTCCCGATGATCGATACTCTGCACCAGTCTCTAAAGAACTGCAGCGGAAGCAACGCGTGTCCCACGGTGACCGCGACGCCGAACGCCGTCAAGGCGGCCTTCATCAAAGAAAGCGACGTCTTCAAAGAGAACGGAATTCAGTATCTCGATCCGATCCTGAACATCCACGATCCCAAGCTCTTCGGCTTGCAGATGTTCCAGACCTGGGGCCCGGTCCTTGGGTTGTCGCAAGAAGAAAACGACCGCGCCGTCGAGGCCGCCTACCAGGCCTTCGCCGACTTCGACCGCAGTCTGCGTGCACGCGTGCGTCAGGTGCTAGATCAACTGGAGCGTGAGAATCGTCTCGGCATTGTGATGCTTGGCCGTGTGTATCACCACGATCCCGGCCTGAATCACGAAATCATGGAGGAATTTCAGAAGCTCGGCTACCCAGTGTTCTCGCAGAGTTTTCTTCCCACCGACGAAGACCTGCTCGACCGTCTTTTCGGCGAAGAAGTGCAATCAGGAGCGATAACGCACGCGCTGGATATACGCGACGTCTGGAAGAACGCCTACTCCGCCAGCACCAACCAGAAGATCTGGGCGGCGAAGTTCACGGCACGGCATCCCAACCTGGTTGCGCTCGAAGTCAGCAATTTCAAGTGTGGACACGATGCGCCCATCTACAGCGTGATCGAGAGCATCATCGAGAACTCAGGCACACCGTATTTCGCCTTTAAAGATCTGGACGAGAATAAGCCGACCGGCTCAATCAAAATTCGAGTTGAGACCATCGACTACTTCCTCAAACGCTATCGCGAGGACCTGCTGAAGAAAGCGGAAGCCGCGAAGGAACTCGAGCGCCGGCTGGCCGAGTACGAGCACGAGCTGCGTATGTCACTCACGCACCGCTCCTTGCGCGAACAGGAGATGCTGGTGCCTCTTGCAGCTCAAAGCATAGAATCGCGGATGCCCAGCGCAGCAGGAGACGACTAGGCCCAATGCCCTTTACCAGCGACACCAAGAAGGTCATGTTTGAAATCTACCGCGAGGCCGATTTCAGCGGCCGCTACCGGGTGGTGTACTTCACCGAGCTCGGCGAGCACGACAAGGAAACCGAGATCGCCGACGCGATGCGCGGTGAGCATATCTTCGACGGCTTTCTCTTGCATCGGGAACGAAACCAGGCCAAGCAGGTCGTCGAGCAGATCCTCGGCCGCCTCAATTGTGGCGAAGTCATCACTTCCTCTGAGATCGCGCAGACTCTTCAGCCGTATCTGGTATAGCTCGTGGCCTGTACTCGATTCCGGGGCTACAGAAATACCTGCAACCAACCTAAACCATCGAGCCTTCATATAATGCCGTAGCTATATGGAGCGGACTCCCTCCGGCGTAATCCGTTGGCTCTTCTCTTCAGAAGCCGGTCTCAGCGATCGTCTGCTGCCCCGCTGGCTGTTTTTGCGCGGGCTGGGACTGATTTACTTTTCAGCGTTCTATTCGCTTGCCTTTCAGATTAAGGGCTTGATTGGGCCTGACGGCATTCTGCCCGCCGACGAATATCTCCACCAGCTCACCAAACTCGGAGCTGCGCGCTTCTGGTACGCTCCCACGCTTCTATGGATTTCAAGCAGTTCGCGCTTGCCGGTGACGATTTGCTGGATCGGAATGATTGCAGCCGTTGTTCTGGTTCTCAACTTGTGGCCGCGCGGCTTGCTGGTTGTGTGTTTTGTATGCTTCTTGTCGTTCGTCAGCGCTGCGCAGGACTTCTCCGGTTACCAGTCCGACGGAATGCTGCTCGAAGCCGGATTCATCTCGCTCTTTTTCGCTCCTCCGGGTTTGCGTCCCGGCCTTGGACGAAACCACCCGCCCTCACGCGCAAGCCTATTCCTTTTGCAGTGGGAATGGTTTCGCATCTACTTCGAGTCCGGCATGGTGAAGCTAGCCAGCGGCGATCCGCAATGGCGCAACTTTACCGCCATGGATGAGTACTACCAGAACGGGCCGCTGCCTACCTGGATCGGCTGGTACGCGCAGCACCTACCCCATAAAGTGCATGTCTTCGCAACCGGTGCAACTTTGGTGATGGAGCTCGGGCTTGTGTGGATGCTGTTCCTGCCACGCCGCTGGCGTCTCGTGTGTTTCTTCATCGTGACTCTCTGGCAGATCCCAGTGATTCTCACCGCGAACTACACATTCCTGAATTACCTGGTGCTGTTGTTGGGAGTTCTGCTGCTCGACGATCGGTTCCTGCTCCGCTGGCTTCCGCAGCGGTTGTCGACGCAAATCAGTGCAGCTCAGTTTTCAGCTGAACCCGCCACGCCAAATCGCGTGCAGCGCCGGGCATTCACTCATTTCCGCGCCATCAATTTGGCTATCACCAGCGTGGTCCTGGCCTGGATCTTTTACGCAACTACCGTTCAGATGCTCTGGATTCCCTTCGGCCGGCTGCCTCTGCCGACGTCACCAATCGTTGCGTTGGAACCATTTCGCATTGCCAATCGCTACGGGCTTTTCGCCGTGATGACACGCGGCCGATATGAAATCGAATTTCAGGGCTCGAACGACGGCCAGAACTGGGTCGCCTACCCGTTTCGCTACAAGCCGCAGGCTCCCGCTAAGCCGCCGGGCATCTATGCCCCCTATCAGCCGCGCTTCGACTGGAACCTCTGGTTCGCTTCACTCGGCACCTGGCGCGACAACATGTTTGTGGTCAGCGCCGAGGAGCGCCTGCTCGCCAATAGCTCCGACGTTCTTGCACTCTTTGCCGGCAATCCATTCGCGAGTGCTCCCCCGAAATTTACACGCGCTGTCATCTGGCAGTACTGGTTCACTTCGCTTGCCGAAAAGAGAGCGACCGGCATGTGGTGGCGAAGAGAGAATCTTGGACTTTACGCGCCAACTTTGACCCGTCTGCCTGATGGCAAGCTGGGTGTCGTCGAATGGCCACCGCCGCCAATGCCCCGATCCTGAGGCGCAGTTGACCTTAAAAGGGCTGGCCTCACTGGCTGCGGAGAGTTAATCGACGATTATGCAGAGATGGCCTGTACCGGATGCTGAAAAATTGGCTTTCACGCGAGTTTGCGTCAGGGCAGGACTTCAGTCGATCCGCGGGCATTTTATTTTTGATCTTCCGCGCGGAGTTTAAATTAGTCCGTGCGGCCACCCTATCGCGGCGAGTTTAATTGGAACTGCGCGAAAACTCTGTTGAGCGAGCGATGCTCAAGGTAGCTTCACGAAACAAGCCGAAATCGGCTTCCGTCATCGGCTCAGGCCCGAACGGTCTCGCAGCCGCCATTGTTCTTGCACAAGCGGAGCTTTCCGTCGAGGTCTACGAGGCGCAACCCATGGCCGGAGGCGGCGCTCGCACCATGGAGCTCAGTCTTCCCGGCTTCCAACATGATTTCGGCTCGGCGGTTCATCCTTTGGCGGCAGGCTCACCGTTCTTCTCGTCCTTGCCGTTGCATGACTATGGGCTTGAGTGGCTTCAACCTCCGGCGCCAGCCGCGCATCCCCTGGACGACGGCATGGCTGTCACGCTAGAGCGCAATCTCCACGATGCCGCTTTGGAGCTCGGAGGCGATGGTCCTGCGTGGCGTCGGCTATTTGAGCCATTTGCCAGCCGTTGGAATGACTTCACAGAGGATACTCTTCATCCAGTCCGCCCTCTGCCTGAACATCCACTTCTCATGGCGAGGTTCGGCTTAGCTGCTATTCACTCCGCGCGAGCGCTGGCAAATTCGGGGTTTCGCAATGCGCGTACCAAGGCGCTTTTTGCCGGCATCGCGGCCCACTCTTTTCTTTCGCTTGATCGTCCGTTCAGCTCGGCCGCGGGTCTGATGTTGGGTGCGGCCGCGCACGCGGTTGGCTGGCCTATCCCGCGTGGAGGAGCGGGTTCTATCACTCGCGCGCTGTGCGGATACCTGGATCAGTTCGGAATCACGGTGCAGACTTCTCGCCCCGTGAATTCGCTCACAGAACTGCCTCAGTCCGATCTCACACTCTGCGATGTAACACCCCGGCAGCTTATCAGCATTGTCGGTCCGCGCTTGTCCGACAGCTATAGTCGTCGCCTCGCGAAGTTTCGTTACGGTCCTGGCGTGTTCAAGGTCGACTACGCGCTTTCGTCGCCAATTCCCTGGAAAGCCGTCGCATGCACTCGTGCTGGGACCGTCCATGTCGGCGGATCGATGGACGAGATCGCTGCCTCCGAACATAACATGAGCCGTGGCCGCCATTCGGATAAGCCTTTTGTATTGCTCACGCAGCCGAGTCTCTTCGATTCGTCGCGCGCTCCCGAAGGCAAGCACATCGCCTGGGCTTACTGCCACATTCCCAACGGATCGAATTTCGACATGCTTGAACGGCTCGAAAATCAGATCGAGCGCTTTGCCCCGGGATTCCGCGATTGTGTTCTGGCTCGCCATGTCTTTCGTCCCGCTGATCTTGAGGCCATGGATGCCAACCTTGTCGGCGGTGATATCGTCGGCGGAGCTTCCGACTTGTGGCAGATGCTGTTCCGTCCGACGTGGCGCCAATATGCAACATCGGCGCGGGACATTTATCTCTGCTCGGCGTCAACCCCGCCCGGCGGTGGAGTGCACGGAATGTGCGGTTACCACGCCGCCAGGCTCGCGCTTTCACGTTTGGAGTAGGCGCCGTTGACTCACGAAGTGGAGATAGCGGGGCTTGCCGATTTGGCAGTTCGGTGGCGAACGAAATACACTCCCGCAAGCAGAGTCGCAAAAGCCAAAATTAAGATGGATAACCATGGCCAGGAAGAATCCGCTTGCGGCTTGACGACGGTGATTGGAAACGAGGTTACTTCGCGATCCGAACCATGTTGAACGGCTAGCTCCAACAACCGAGATCCCTCTGAGTCCAGATCAACCTCCGCTCCAAACAGCAATTTGTTATCACTGTCATGGGAGGCGGCGATTTGCCGCGATTTGGCCGAACCATCAGTGGCGTTCCGCAGCAGTAGGGTGACCTCACTATCAAGTAAAATCTGACGACTGTTTCGATCTTGCACCAGCACAGCGAAGCTGGCCGGCCCGACCGGAAGCTCTCCCTCTGGTCCGTAAAGCGCGATCATAAACGAGCCAGCTTGTTGCGCCCCGCGGAGCACCTGATCATCGTCATCCACTCTTGAGCGCGACAGCAGAACCAATCCCGCAGACACGACAAGAAACAGCACCACGAAGGAAAGTGCCTGGAATTGCACTGACTGGAAGCGATTACTAACACCCAAGCCTCGCCACAATGAATTCGGCGGTTCATGCAGAGCGCCGCGATCGACTGCCGGGGTTTTTCTCGCCCAGACCGCGGACTCGACCGCGACACTCCGTCGCGACAAGCACTCAATCGCGATCAGTGCGGCCGGTAACAAAAAGGCCAATGAACCAACCACCCACATGATGGCTCCAGCTGCTGCCTGGTCTTCCTGTGGAGGGAAGCCGAACAGACTTGGACCGGCACCGTATGAGGGATAAAGCAGGCGATCGGAAAACACCAGTACCGCAGATAATGCAGTGTTCTGCAAGTCGGCAATTACGAGATAAGGCACCATGGCCCATCGTGGCCACTGAGCGCGACTGGGCCAGGGCTGTACTACCGGCCACCAGAAAATGATCGAAGCAAAAAAGAAGCAGGCATGCTCGAGCCAGTGCCAGGCGCTCGACCGGACCGCCAACTCGTACGGGCCCGGCACATGCCAGATGAACATGGACGCGCCCATCAGAATGAGTGCGGTGACCGGGTTGGTGAGAAAGAGGCCGAGTCGTGAAGCAAATCGCCAGTTCAGAAATGGGCCGGCGAACTCGCGGGCGGCGAACCTCGGCATACCACGAACGATTGGAATTAGCGGTTCTCCCAACAGCAGCAGCGGCGGCGCAACCATCATCAGGGTCATGTGCTGCAGCATGTGAGCCGTCAGAACGAAGCTGGAGAAGGTATCAAGAGGCGAAGCCAGCGCAAACCACAATGCCAATAGACCAAGCAGGAAAGTCGTAATACGCCAAGCCGGAAGGTCCGGATAACCAGCCCTTCGCAAGAGCCATGCTCCACGCAAATACGTGAAAGCAGTGAGCACAATTGCGTATGTCGCGACCGGTGGAATTGACCATGAAAGCAGCACAGCCTGTACAACAGGTTGCATCGTGCCCTATCGGTTGGACTCTCCCGGACTTGGTGCCGCGGCCTGTGCCGCCGCCTGCGCCGCGTCGCGCGCCTTAGGTTGATTGGGAGGGTGCAGCGTCTCCAGGAACGAGACCAGCGCGGTGACCTCAGCCGGATTCAGGTTCTTCGCATAGGCAGGCATGTTGCCGCCGCCCTGGATCACCTGGCGGACAAGTTGATCATGGGTCATCCTGGTGGCGACTCTGGTGAGATCCGGACCGCGTTTGCCGCCCAAGCCACCAATCTCGTGACAGTTGTGGCATTGTTTGTCCTGGAAAACCAGCACACCTTGCCGTTGCAGCGGAGACAGCCCGTTCAGGTACGAAACCGGCAACGGCTCGCCGCTCCAGGCATCCATAACCGGGCTCCACGGCGAGTACGTTGCGAGGTGCGTGAACACCGCCAGGGAAACGGCAACGAGCAATAACGTAACAACGGCGGCAGGACGCCGCTTCCAGCTCTTTTCGCCTTCACCCGAGAGGAACGGCAACAGAATTAGGAATCCAATCAAGACCACCGGCCCGATGATCAGGGCAGGCGTTTCCATCTGGGGTGGCATCAGCGCGAGCATCGCGTAAAGCCATAGGAAGAAGTAATCGGGTTTCGGGATAGTCTGGATGATAGTCGGGTCGGGATAGCCAGTGGGCCCGAATGGCCCGAAATAGGCGGCGCACACCAT
>DASRAA010000282.1:0-8326 GCA_035638375.1 Binatia bacterium
TGACGACTCCGACCGGCAAGTCTTACACTGCGAAGCTCGACGGCATGGAAGTTCCATACGTAGGCGACCCTGGAATTACGACTGTGTCGCTCAAGCGCATAGGAGAATGCTCGAGGAGACTGATTGCCACGACGGTAAACCGATCACGGTTAGCAAAATGACCGTCTCATCGGATGGCAAGACGATGACCATCGACATAGACGACAAGCTGCGTGAAACCAAGACGACTTACTACGCGATCACGCAGTAAGGAAGGATAGAAGGGAAAGGAAAAACGAGCCGACCCGCGGGGCCGTGTCCTGGTGGGCCGTCAATGAACCCGTTTCCACGGTGGGAACCCTCCGCGGCTCTTTAGGCATCTCCGCATGGCGGAGCATCGCTCACCGAACCGTAAACGAGTCGGGCTCCCTGTTCATTGAATGTTGGTTCAAAAAACGGTTACCACCAACACCAACTTTGCAGGCCGGCTATCTGAGCGGATACTACGAGAAACGGCGCACGATAGCAAGCGCTCAGCGAGGAAAATCGCAAACAAAATCGCAATTCGGAAAATAAAAAATTTGAATCAAATTCGGATAAAGAGCCCCTGTACATGAAGGGCACCATTGAAAAGCAGATTGAACTGCGCGCGCCGATTTCGTGCGTGCGGAGTGCCATCACCGACTACTAGCAGTTCGGGGAATAGTTCGGCGTAAAGCTCGACGGCCCGTTTAGAGAGGCTCAGGTCTCGCGAGGGAACACAATCTATTCCGGCAAGGAATATGTGAAGTGGGAAGCAGACGTGCAGAAGATGGAACCCCAGCGGCTTTTTCTCGTTCACCTGGGCGCATCCCAAATCGCTGGATCGCGCAACCTACTCGCCGGACTGTTTCAATGATGCAAAAACGCTTGTAGAGTTTCGGCTGGAACCAACACCCGCAGGCACGCTGCTGCGCGTCACCGAATCGGGCTTCAGCGGCGTGCCCGACGCCCATCCCGAAGCAGCCTATCGCAGAAACCAAGGCGGTCGGAGCGAGCAGGTGAAAAATATCGAGAACTACCTTGTCAAACAATAAGAAGCCGGAGCGACGTGCGCTAGGGCTGCTCGGATTCTGAATTTCGAATCAGATGTTCAGTTTGTGGCGAACCAGGGCCGCAAGTCCCAGAATGCCCGGTCCATCAAGATTAGTGAGCCAGGCTCAAGGGACCCGACAAAAGACTCATCGGGATGCCTGTACGACGGATCCTGCCGGAAAGCGAAGTCGATCTCGTTCGCTCTAGTACACCCAGTACTTTACATCGCTGCCGATGGGACCCCGATAGGCGGCATAGTTCCCCGAGTGTGGAAATCTATCCACCCCTGTGAGTCCGGTATTGCCATTCCGTATCTCCTGTGAAATCGCTCGCTTCAAAACCGCAGTCGACAAACCGGTTGCCCGGCCTGCCGGCACCTTAGTGGTGTGTTTGGCGGAACTTCGCCGAAGCGCAGAAGTTAGCTAGCTAGGCGCGCTTCTTCCAGGACTTCATCCAACGCCCCCGCTAACTGCTCGGCGCGGGAGCGATAGTCGCTGGCGATTGAATCGTACTTGCGCTTCAGCACAAGATATTCGTCGGCGATGTTCAGTGCGGCCAGCACTGCGACGCGGAGCGAGTCCACGGTAGATGCCTGCTGCGCGACGATTCTCATCTTGGTGTCTACATAGTCGGCTAGCTGGTTGATGTACTGCGGATCGGAACCGCGAAGCTGATACGTCTGGTCGTAGATTTCGACACGCACGCTGCCGTTGGATTGTGACAAGCTAGCCTCCTGCACTTGCGCGTTAAGCGGACGGCGGCCTTGACTCGCAGTCCGCTTCAGCGATTATCACGCCTACTCTTCGGCGGTCAAAGTCTCAATTTGATCAAGCATCTTTTCTACTCTGGTTCGTACCTCTTCCCGCTCTCGGCGTAGCCCCACGAGCTCGGTGCGGAGCGCGTCGAGTTCCTCTTCGCGCTCGGTCAATTGCTCGCGCAGGCGCGCGGCAGCCTTCTCGGCGGTCGCCTTGGCGGCGCGTTCGACCTTCAGCAACTCAATCGTCTTGAGAATTTTTGTTTCCAGAGAATGAAAATCGGCGTTGGACTGCATGGCAGGAGCTTCCAGAGTATCCGTTGACATACGAAAGATTGACCTCGAGGTAGAGAATTGAGCGCAGTATAAATCAGATGCCTGTGCATCCTCGCGGCCTTGCCACTTCTCAGTTGTGTGAATTTGCCGACCGGAACCGGAGTGTGCAACATGCATAGTGCCTTGTCCCCATCCTGTATAGAATCAATGCGGCTGCTAGCCATGAAGCTGGAATACACCACGGACCAATACGTCGCAGAACTTCAACGCCAAGGCGAAGAGGCCCAGGCGCTGGTTGGCGGACTGGAGACATCTGCGCTGAACTGGCGTCCCGATGGGCGTTCGTGGAGCGTTGCGCAGTGCATTGATCACCTGGCGAGGACAAATTCGCTTTACCTTGAGGTAATACGCGAAGCGGTGGAGCGCAATGAAGATCAGATATCGCCGGGCTCAAGTGTCTACCGTCCGGCAGGCTGGCCGTCACGTAAATTCATCGAGTCGATGGAGCCGCCGCCCAGGCGAAGGTTTCGCGCATTTCGAAGAATCATTCCCGCGCAAGGCGGCTACCGGAGCGACGAGGTTTTGCCGCCGTTCCTGACAGCACAAAAGGAGCTAGCCGAACTCGTGCAGAAATGCCGCGAGATGGACTTGGGGAGCATACGCTTTCACAATCCCTTCCTGAAGGGCATTCGTATGACCATTAGCAGCGGACTGCTGCTCATCGGCGCGCACAACCGTCGGCACTTGTGGCAGGCGGAGAGGGTGAAGGAGCGTGCGGGGTTCCCGGGGTGAACATAATTCGATGATAATCACACCGTTAACGGAGTTGAATCACCGCATCCGTTGCCTTGACAAAACTCTATTGCGTTCGCAGTACCCCGCCCAGTCCTCCCAGGGCCTCGACGATCTGCGTTGACCACTGCGCGACTTCGTCGTCTCGCAGCGTGCGCTCCTGCGACTGGAACTCGGCACGGAGCAAGATTGAGTACTTGCCGGCTGCCCCGGTGGGGCCGGTTTTGCCCGCTTGGCCCTTTTCACCGCGATAGATCTCGACCGCAACAAAAGACTGCAGCTCCACGATACCCAGCGCGTCGACGGTAGACTGAATTCGTTCGAAGGTAACCGAGTCCTCGAAGAAGAACGAGAAGTCGCGCCCGACGGCAGGGAACTTTGAGAAGCGCTGATACTTCGGCTCGCGCAGTGGGCGCTGGTACAACCGCTCCAGCATAACTTCGGCGAGGAAGACGTCCTGTCGCAGCTTGCGCTGGGCTGCGACCTCGGGATGCAACTGCCCGAAGCGCGCCACTGTCTCACCGTCGAGCACCGCCCGCGCCGAGCGTCCGGGATGGAAGTAACCCGGTGTTTTGTCGTCGAAGTACAGGCTCTTATGCTCGAAGCCCGACAGCAATTGCTCGACGTCGCCCTTAATGTGGAAAAAGGTTGTAGGCTGCGCGCCACTATGCACGCTGTGCGGCGCGAGATTGCCGATAGCAGCAAAAGCTAGCCGGCGATGTTCGTGGTGACGGTCGCCGAGTAGCTCAAAAACTTCTCCAGCCTCGAACAAGCACACGTCGCTCGAGCCGCGGTTCAGGTTGTAGCTGACCATGTTGAGCAAGCCAGGCACAAGCGAATTGCGCATGTAGCCAGCCTCTTCGCTCAGGGGATTGGCCAGTGCTAAAGGCTCTCCGCCTCCAAATGTCTTCGCGTCTTCGGCTGAGATGAACGTAATCGAGATCGCCTCGTCGTAACCGAGCGAGAGCATCGTCTGGCGGACACGCGCATCTTTGGCCTCATCGGGCAGAGCAACCACGGCGCCGGTGAAGGTCGGAAGCGTGTTGGGGAATTTGTTGTAACCGTAAATGCGCGCCAGCTCTTCCAGTAGATCAACTTCGCGCTCGACATCGAGCCGCCACGTGGGAATCGTCACGCTGCACTCGCCATTGACACGCGCGACACCAAAACCAAGCTGGCTGAGAATTCGATCGATCTCGGGGTTGCTGATCTCTAGGCCGAGAATACGCTTCACCTCGGAGCGCCGCAGCGCAATCGGCGCCCGCTCGATCACGCGCGCAACGGCATCGATGCGTCCACCCCCCAGCTCTCCTCCTGCCGTTTCGAGAACCAGTTCAGCTACGCGATCACAAGCCACTGGCGTGATGCCCCAGTCCGCTCCGCGCTCGAAGCGATGCGAGGCGTCGGTATGCATGCCGTGACGTTTCGCCATGCTGCGGACCGTCGCCGGATCGAACCACGCCGACTCGATCAGCACGTTCTTGGTCTTCTCGGTGATCATAGAGTCGAAGCCGCCCATGACTCCAGCCAGAGCGACTGGTTTCTCCGCATCGGCGATGACCAAATCGTCCGAAGTCAAGGTGCGACCGACCCCGTCGAGTGTCTTAAGAAACTCGCCATCTTTAGCGCGCCGCACAATGATCTTGCCGCCGTCCAGTAAATCGAGGTCGAAGGCGTGGGTGGGATGCCCGAGCTCATTGATGGCGTAATTTGTGGCGTCAGCGACATTGTTGATGCCGCGCGAGCCCAGCAGCTCCAGCCGCTTTGTTATGTACTGGGGCGACGGCCCGATCTTCACCTCGCGAACGATACGCGCCGTGTATCGCGCACAACCTTCCCGATCTTCGATGACGATCGGAAATACCCCCTCTGTTGTCATCCCGAGCGAAGGCGACCCGCTTTTGGTCGAAGTCGCGTGATCCCTGCCCTGCGCTGGCACTTTAGGCTCAAACTTCTTCAGCTCTACTCCATAAATTGCCGACGCCTCGCGCGCCACACCGTAGTGGTTCATAGCGTCCACGCGGTTAGTGGTCAGGTCCATCTCATACACGCTTTCGCCGTGCTCTTCGCTAATGGACTCAACAGCGATCCCGGCGGAGGTCAGGTCTTCGGCGAGTTGGCGGTCGTCGGCTGCGACGTTGACGAACTCACGCAGCCATGCAGGTAGGATTCTCATGCGAACTGCTCCAAAAACCGCAGGTCGCCTTCGTAGAACAACTGGATCTCCTCGACCTCGTACTTCAGCAAGGTGATGCGCTCCACGCCCATGCCGAAGGCGAAGCCGGAAATCTTCGCGGGGTCATAGCCGTTGTGCTTCACGAACTCGAATACGTTGGGATCGACCATGCCACAGCCCAGCAACTCGATCCAGCCGCCGAACTTGCACTTGCGGCAGCCCTTGCCGCCGCAGAAGATGCAGCTCACCTGCATGTCGGCGCTCGGCTCGGTGAACGGGAAGAAAGACGGGTAGAAGCGCGTCTTCACCGAGGAGCCGAATAGCGCCTTCATAGCGTGGTCGAGCGTGCCCTTCAGGTCGCAAAAGGTGATTTTGGTATCGACCGCCAACCCCTCGACCTGGTGAAATACCGGCGAGTGCGTGGCATCGAGCGGATCGTTGCGGTGTACCTTGCCGGGAATGACGATGCGTACCGGCGGCACCAGCCTTTCCATGGTGCGGATCTGCACCGGCGAGGTGTGCGTGCGCAGCAGCAGCCGGTTGCGCGCGGGCTTGCGCTCCTGGTCGGCGATGAAAATCGTGTCCTGCGTATCGCGCGCCGGATGGTTGGGCGGAAAATTCAGCGCCTCAAAGTTGTAGTAGTCGGTTTCGACCTCGGGGCCTTCTCCCACCGAGTAGCCCATCGCCTTGAAGACGGCGACAATCTCGTCCATCACGCGCAGGACAGGATGCTTTACGCCGATTGGCCGGTGAATGCCGGCAAGCGTGATGTCGAGGCGCTCAAATTCCAACGACTGGAAACCGCGGTCTTGAAGGATTATTTTGGGCGTCTCGAATTGAGAAGTGACAATTCGTTTAATATCGTTGACCAGCTGGCCAACTTGCCGCCGCGATTCGGGCGGCGCGGACTTCAACCACACGTCATTGATCTGCGTTAGAAGACCGTTCTTGCGCGCCATCCACTTGTCGCGGTAAACCTTCCACTCTTGTTCGGTCTTAATGTGGTTGCAGATGTCGGTGTTGAGTTCGGTCAGCAGATCGCCACGGGCTTTTTCAAGCGCCTCAACGGAGAAATCTTCGAGTTTCGGAACCGTATACATGGCCCAGTCTTCGCGGCTGAAGCCGCTCGATAGTTGTCGTCCCTACAGGGACTCGAATCAACTAACCCACCTGCCTACCGCTGAAGGGGTGGGCTATCATCTTCCGTCCCGCGAGTCGGGACCGCATTATCGCGGGGCCTGACAGTCTGCCGAGTTGAAATCTGCTCGTGCCGTCCCAGAAAACACCACGAGGGACTTCAACTGGAAACTGCCCTTAAACCACAATGGGCGGCCTTGCGGCCGCCCATCGCGCAATTACAGATTGTTCCGGGATGAACGGCTTTACGCTGCTGCTGTGGCATGCGCGTCTTTGGCCTGCTTGCACAGCGCCGCAAATCCAGCTGCGTCTTTCACTGCCAGGTCCGCGAGAATCTTGCGGTCCAGCTCGACGCCGGCCTTCTTCAGTCCGCTGATGAATTTGCTGTAGCTCAGTCCGTTCAGTTGAGCGGCAGCGCCGATGCGTACGATCCAGATCGAGCGGAACTGGCGCTTCTTCTGCTTGCGGCCGCTGTACGCAAACTTCAATCCGCGCTCGACTGACTCTTTTGCCGAGCGGTAAAGCTTCGATTTTGTTAGGTAATAGCCACTTGCGCGCTCTAAGATCTTCTTGCGCTTGGCATGACGCTTGGTACCACGTTTTACGCGAGGCATTGCATTGGTCTCCTTTTCTACGTCGTTTTAGCGGCTGGAGGCAGGATATCGACCACTTCCGCCGCAGCGGAGGGCCGGGAAAGCCTCTTCACTCGCTCTAACCGTCACTGCCCTGGAAAGCTTTGAACTCGGGGCTCCCGGAACAACGCTGATGTGCGTCGACTGGGATTTTTCGTGCCGGGTGCCGCACCGTGCGGCCTTACTTCAGGGGACTCAGGCTGTTTCATAAAATACTGCTGCAGCAGAAATCGAACTCCCTCAGGGCCAAAACCCTGTGTCTCTGGTCCGATCGGCACGGCTGAAGCAGTGCCCTGACGCGGTCAATTTATGAAGCCGTGCCCTAGTAGGGGATCATGCGCTTAACTTTGGCCTGATCCGCCTTGTCCACCATGGTTTCCATATCGAGATGGCGTTTGCGCTTGGTTCCTTTCGAAGTCAGGATATGGCGCTTAAAAGCGTGTCCACGCTTGAACTTGCCCGTACCCGTCTTCTTGAAGCGCTTCGCCGCTCCACTGTGTGTCTTCAACTTAGGCATAGCAGTCTTTCAAGTTTACAACAAAAGCGCAGGAAGAGGCGAGGGGCGCAGACAGGGGACTTACCTCTGCGTTACAACTTACCTCGAGTCATATCTCGCTGGAAAGAGGCAACTGCTACTGCACCGGCCCCTGCGGTGCTGCCGGCGGCGCTTGCGGTTTAGGCGGCTTTGGCCCCTTTCCGACTGGCTGTGCTTTCGGTGGAGCAAGAATCAAGTGCAGCGTGTTGCCTTCCTGTCGTGGACGAAACTCCACGACGCCTTTCTCGCCGATGTCATTGATGAGCCGCTCGAGAATCTCGCGTCCCAGTCCCTGGCGGGTCATTTCGCGGCCGCGAAAGAAGATGGTCGCCTTCACCTTGTCGCCTTCGCCAAGGAAGCGCAGCACGTGGTTCTTTTTGGTCTCGTAGTCGTGATCGTCCACGTTAATGCGGAACTTCACTTCTTTGACCGTGATCTGGTGCTGATGCTTCTTGGCTTCGCGTTCGCGCTTTTCCTGCTGGTATTGGTATTTGCCGAAGTCCATGATGCGGCACACCGGCGGCTGCGCCGTCGGCGAGACTTCTACCAGATCCAGGTTTCTTTCGCGGGCGATTTTGAGCGCTTCGAAGGGGGGCATGATACCCAGTTGGGTTCCGGCGTCGTCAATCACGCGAACTTCGCGTACCCGGATGCGCTCGTTAGTGCGGATAAAACGCTTGTCGATACGGTCCTCCTAAACTTACTGCCGTATGCCCGAAGTATAACATGGGTTTAACGCGCTACTTCACGCCTCGCAACTACCTATCGCCCGACAAATTCACGATCTGGGGAGCCAGCATGAACGCCAGACTCAGCGAAAATCGAAATCAAATTCACGCTCTGCAGTCTCTGCTGCGTCGAGATCGAACAGACCGCGACCGTCCCCCGTTTCCTTCGGGCGGAGAACAAAACCGGTGCTTGGCAGATGTGGACGTGCCACGGTGAGTGCTTCAAGAAGAGCTTGGCGTAGC
>DASRAA010000283.1:0-8888 GCA_035638375.1 Binatia bacterium
CCTTCCCAGACTGCTGAAAAAATCGTTTCGCGACGGTTTTGCGTCAGGTAACCACTTCAGTCCTGCCGTTACGCCCTTCATTCTTTGTAATTCCGGGCGCGCTTCATCCCGCAAGGAATCTGTCTTTTTGACTTTCCCGCAGCCTGTTCAGACGTGCCGGATTTATTGAAGGGGGCCCCACACAAGCCCGCTTTTGGCTTGTGTGGGTCTTTTCGTAGCGCACAGCACTAACGGCGGAGTGGCCGACAATTGCCGGTTGTTGGCAATTATGGGTCAACTGGCTTCCTCTCGCCCTGCTGAAAGGTTCCATCTTCTTTCCTTCAAAAACTTCCGCCGCAGTAGCGTGTTTTTCCACAGTGAAGTCGAAATCGACTCGCTGACTCGAGCAACGTATGGCGCGCATTCTTCAGGTACTCGGCAAACTTTGGATGACCATGTTGACGTCCAACGCGCCCATTACGGCTGCGACTGTGCTTCTTGCCGCAGCGTTCTTGCAGCGGGTTTCCAGGAGCTTTGGACGATGAAAAAGTCTCTTTTCCCCGCCGTACTTGCCCTGTTACTGATCGGGAGCATGGCCGCAGCCGCTCAGGCGCCAGGTGGACAATGGGGTCCGGGAGGCCAGCCTCCTACCGTCGATCAACGACTCCAGCGTATGACTCAGGCACTCGAACTCACTGGAGATCAGCAAGAAAAGATCAAGCCGATTCTCGAGAGCGAAGCCAGCCAGACGCAGGAGCTGCGTGCCAACACATCTCTTTCGCAGGAAGATCGCATGGCGAAGATGAGGGAGATTCGCGCGAACACCACCTCGCAAATCAATCCCATTCTTACGCCCGATCAGCAAAAGAAATATGCGGAGATGATGAGCCGCATGGGCCGTGGCCGGCCAGCCGGCCCCAACACATCCACTCCGCCGCAGCCGCAATCGCCGCAACCGTAATTTCGTGCCCTGAACACAAAGCTGTCCGGACGTAAGAGGACGGGGTGTCCCACAATTGCCTGTTGTCACAGGCAATTGTGGGTTGACCGACGCCTAACCACCGACAACCGGCAACGCCCTTTTGCGTCCCTCTCCTCGACGCAAAGGGTGAGAACGAGAACCCCACAGTTTTGCGCCGCCGGGTGCACCACACAAACCCGCTCTTGGCTTGTGTGCGCTCTTCTCGTAGCGCATAACACTAACGGCGAGGTGGGCCTACAATTGCCTGTCGTTGGCAATTGTAGGTTTACCGACCCGATCACTCGCCGCTGATCACTGCTTTAAAATAACTGGTTGCCGCAACCCCCGGAAAGGAATCCTTATGCCTGCCAGTGGTGAACTCATTCGCATGATGAATTATGTCGACGACATTGCTGCCACGCTTCGCCGTATTACTGCAGCTCTGCACGTTCTGTCTGACGACGAGAAGAAGCGCCTCGCTGAATACATGCGCAAATCCGACCCCAACTACGTCACCATCATGGGGCAGCTCGAGCAGGGAGCCTAACCCCATGCTCGAAATTCGCACCATCGCCGTGATCGGCGCGGGCATCATGGGACGCGGCATCGCTCACGCCGCCGCACTTGGCGGCTATCGCACCATTCTCGAAGACATCCTACCCACTGCGCTCCGTAAGGCCGAGCTCGAAATCCGCGCCCATCTCGAAAAGGCTGTCGAACTCGGCAAAGCGACGCAAGCCGACGCCGACAAAGCTATGGGTCGCCTCGAATACGCATCGTCGGTCGAGCAGGCTGCGCGCGAAGCCGATCTGGTGATTGAAGCCGTGCCCGAAGAGATGGAGTCGAAGCTGGAAATCTTCACCCTCCTCGACAAGATCTGTCGCCCCACCACCATCATCGCCTCCAACACGTCATCGCTGAGCATCACCGAGATTTCCTCCGTCACTTATCGCGCCAGGAAATGCGTGGGCATGCACTTCTTCAATCCCGTGCCTAAGATGAAGCTGCTCGAAGTGGTGCGCGCGCTCGAAACCGACGACGAAACCCTCGCCGCCGCCGTCGAAGTCGGGAAGCGCATGCATAAGGAGGTAGTGGTGATCAAGGAGTCGCCTGGCTTCATCACTAGCCGCATCAACGCTCTCATCGGCAACGAGGCCTTCTACATGCTCCAGGAGGGAATTGCTTCGCCGCAGGATATCGATAAGGCGTTAAAGCTCGGTTTGAATCACCCTATGGGGCCGTTCGAGATGGTGGACCTCGTCGGTCTCGATACCCGCCTGCACATCCTCGAATACCTGCACAAGGCACTCGGCGAAAAGTTCCGCCCCGCCCCGCTCATGATTCAGTACGTCAAGGCTGGTCGCCTTGGCCGCAAATCCGGCCGCGGCGTGTACGACTACCCCGGAGAAACGAGCGGTCCTTCAGTTCGCGAAGAGCGAACCGCGAAAAGCGAATAGCGAACCGCTAACTGCTCCTCGCTAGTGAAAATCATGGGATCGCACTTCCGCATCAGTGATGTCCACAGTATCGGCCGTATAGGTTTCCCGCAGCGGGGCCACGTGCTCCACCCGCACGGAGACCACCCCGTCCTGGTTCTGAAGCACTCCCTCCAGCAGCAGGAATTTTTCCGACGTGATCACAACTCGATGTCGATCCATGAGATCGGGGGTAAGAATTGCATTGCTGATGCCAGTCTCGTCCTCCAGGCTGAGAAAGACGAAACCCTTCGCGGTGCCGGGACGCTGGCGGGCAATTACACACCCTGCTGTTCGAACCCAGCTGCCATTGCTCGCTCGTGTGAGGTCATGCGCCGAGAGTACACGTGCCTGTTTGAGCTCAGCACGTCGATAAGCCATCGGGTGCGGCCCGACCGTCAGCCCAGTGCCTTGGAAGTCAGCGACCAGTCGTTCTTCCGGCGTCATCGCCGCCAGAGGAGAAGCCATATCCATTTCGGGAATTCCGTCCAGCAACGGTCCGGCAAAACGAGCGGCGCGCTCCACTTGCCACAGGGCATCACGGCGGTGCAGATACTGAAGTCTCCGCTTCAGTTTGCCGGCTGATTCTGAAGGATCGGCTTCAGCAGGCCTGAATTTTTCGTGTTCGGTTATTACACCACCAATCGAGTTCAGAGCTCCAATGGAAGCCAGCAGCACCAGGTGATCCCGCCGTAATTCCGGCACTCTATGGGCCAGGTCGGCAATCGACTCGAACGGTCGCTTGGTCCGGGCCCGCACAATTGCCTCTCCGGCTTCTTTGCTCAGACTTTTCGCGTAGCGAAACCCGAGACGCAGTGCAAGCCCTTTGATTGCAGAAGCTTCTGACTCCAACGTGCACAACCAATCCGAGCAGTTGATGTCCACTGGCTTCACCCGCAACCCGTGCCTCTGTGCATCTTTCACGATTGTCGCCGGCGAGTAGAACCCCATGGGCTGATTGTTGAGTAGCGCGGCCGTAAATGCAGCTAAATAATGGCATTTAAGGTAAGCGCTGGCATAGGCAATAAGGGCAAAGCTGGCCGCGTGTGACTCTGGGAAACCATAGAGCGCAAAGGAGGTTATGGACAAAATGATCTCCTCCTGCGCCTCCGGCGGGATCCCGTTCCGCTCCATCCCCTCTCGCAACTTCACCTCAATGTCGCGCATACGCTTCTCGCTCCGCTTGAAGCCCATGGCGCGGCGTAATTCCTCTGCCTGACCGCCAGTGAATCCGGCGGCAATCATTGCCATACGGAGTAGCTGCTCCTGGAACAAAGGTACGCCAAGTGTCCGTTCTAGAATGGGTTCCAGTGCCGGATGCGGATAGATCACCGGCTCTCGTCCTTGCCGTCGCGCCAGATACGGGTTCACCATCTTGCCGACAATCGGCCCAGGACGGATGATGGCGACCTCCACCACTATGTCATAGAAATGAGTGGGGTGCAGGCGCGGCAGACACGACATCTGGGCCCGGCTCTCGATTTGGAACATGCCCACCGTGTCAGCCTGCTGAAGAGTGCGATACACCGCCAGATCATCCGGAGGAAGCATTGCTAAGTCAACGTTTTCCTTATAGTTATCGCGAATTAGAGTGAGTGAATCCTTTAGCGTAGCCATCATGCCGAGACCAAGCAGGTCGACCTTGATGATTCCCATATCGGCACAGTCTTCCTTGTCCCATTGCACCACGACGCGGCCAGGCATAGTAGCCGGCTCCAGCGACACGACGGAATCCAGTTGCCCCTGGCTGATGACCATGCCGCCGGAGTGCTGTCCGAGATGACGCGGAAGATCTTGAACCGCCACGCATAGCTCGAAGAATTTGCGGATGCGCGGTTGCTGCAAATCGAATCCCGCATCACGAAACTGGCGCTCCAACGTGTCGCCGGGATCCTTGTACTCCCACGAGCTCACCAGGCTGGCCAGTCGACCAAGAGTTTCTTCGTCGAAGCCGAGCACCTTGCCGACCTCGCGCGCAGCTGAGCGCCCACGATACGTGATAACGTTGGCAGTCATAGCCGCTCCAAGCTTGCCGTAGCGCTCGTAAACATACTGAATTGCTTGTTCGCGCTGGTCGCCGCTGGGAAGATCGAGATCGATGTCGGGCCATTCGCCGCGCTCTTCGGAGAGGAAGCGCTCGAACAGCAGCTCCATGCGGATTGGATCGACGGCCGTGATGCCCAGCGAATAACAGACAGCGCTGTTAGCCGCAGAGCCCCGCCCCTGCACCAGAATGTCGTGCTCGCGGCAATAGCGCACGACGTCCCAGACGATAAGGAAGTAGCCTTCGAGTTCGAGCCGCTCAATCAGCGCCAGTTCGCGCTCAATCTGGCGACGGGCGCGTTGCCAGAGCTCGCCCTGCGCGGGCCGCTGATAGCGCTCACGCGCGCCTTCGTAAGTGCGCTTGCGCAGAAACGAAGTCATGGTTTCACCTGCGGGTACGGGATAGGGAGGGAACTTGTAGCCGAGGTCGTTGAGCGTGAAGTCGAGCCGAGAGGACAATTCGAGCGTGTTGGCAATGGCTTCAGGTAGATCAGCGAAGAGCCGAAGCATATGCTGTGGCGACTTGATGTAGCACTCGCTGTTGCGGGATAGCAGACGTCCAGCACTGTCGAGGTAGCGGTGATGGCGGATGCAGGTAAAGACGTCGAGGATCTGGCGCTCTTCCGGCTTGGCGTATTGCGCACCTTGGGTGGCCAGCAGGGGCAGCTTCAGACTGCGCGCTAGTTCAATAAGCGCCTGGTTACGCGACTCCTGTGCGCGGTTGTAATGGCGTTGGAGCTCGATATAAACGTTCTCGCGGCCGTAAATAGCGGTGAGCCGTTCGAGTTCGCGGCGGGCCTCTTCCATCCCCTCGTGCACAAGTGCGTAAGCCAGTGGACCTTCATCTCCGCCAATCATGCAGATCAGGCCTTCAGAGAACTCGGCGAGATCAGCCATCGTGGCGATAGCCTGCGTTTGGGGCAACTGCTCCGTACCCTTGGACTTTTGCGGTAACTTCGCAGGATATTTGGGCGCACGCAACTTGGTGCGGGTGATCAGGCGGCAGAGATTCCGATATCCCTCGCGCGAAGCGCACAGCAGAGAGACGCGGGGAAGCGCCGCATACTCAGGCATCGCAATAGAAGGGAGCAGGGAAGTGACCTCCGCGCCGATGTGCGCCTGCAGGCCAAGCCTCTTCATCGCGAGATGAAAGCGCGCGGAACCGTAAACGCCATCACGATCGAGCAGCGCCATCGCGGGCATCTGGTGTAAATGGCATGCTTCGGCCAGTTCCTCGGGGACAGAGGCTCCTTCAAGGAAGCTGAATGCTGAGCGGGCGTGGAGTTCGATGTACATCAGTCATAACTCGCGTCGGCGAACCAGTCGCCGGTAGCGATATCGCGATAAATACGGTAGAGGACAACATCACCGTTTTTTCCCGAAGCAAGTGCGATGTCCCACTCTTCACGATCCCAGACCTGCGCATCTTCGGTGGAGTGTTGGGCAGAAGACTGCTGAGCCCACCAATCGCCGGACGAGCGCCACGGCCCTGCCGACCATAGAATTTTTCCCTGCAATGCATCTTTTTCTTCATTTCGCGCTGGCGGCACGAGATTGCATGGACGTCCCTCCGACACTTGCACGCGAACCTGCCGCGCCGGGCGAAAGATACGCAGAGCAATAGGAGCTTTTGTTGCCCAACCCGACAATGTGGGAGAAGCTTCGGTCGTTTGCGATTCCGTTTGCGATACGAAACGCTCCATCCGAAATGCAGCAGGACGGTGCGTGTCTAGCGGCTTTGCAATTCCGGCGCGGCGCTCGCCCACGACACCTGTGATACGGGCCAGCGTGATCTCCAACTTTTCAGCCTCGGGTGTGACGGGTAGAAACAAGCCGCGCTGTGCCGACCGGGGAATTGCCGGCTCGGCCGTGATCCAGAGCTTGCAGACAGGCGCTCCCGGAGGGTGTGCCGATAAATCCAATTGCAACAACTTGAGAAACACCTTGGAATCGCGCATAGCGACGGGCAAGCGCAGCGTGCGTGCGTAGAGATTGCCGTTGCTGTACTCGAATGAAAACGATTTACCATGGAGGCACCCTTCGAGTTCGCTCCGAGCAGGCTTCGAACACGGAGTATCTTTAAGGAAATTCCTCTGTGACCTCTGTGCCTCCGTGGTGATTGTCCCGGATGGACCAGAGGACGGCAATAGTGCTGTGTGGGATGCACCGGCCAATTCTTCCAGCGTTATTGCCTGTTCATCGCCAACACGCGGTTCCAGTTGCAGGCGCAATGTCAATTCCTGCACAGCCAGCGCACGCGCTTCGAGCCTTGTACATAGCTGATCGAGCGTGCGATTCAGCAGAAACGAAAGCGGCTCGAGGGTTTCGACCGGCGACTCCAGATCCATTGCCTCTTCAAACCGTACCGAAGGCTCGCAGAGGGCGAGGGTGCGCATGGTGGCTCCGCGCGCGAGGCGTTGCAGGTACGCACCTGCTTCGCCCAAGCGCGCAGCCAGCGCATGCTCGGGCAACAGCGCCAGAGTGCGAAAATCGCGCACACCCCAGCGCTCCAGGGTATCGAGCATCTGTTCGCTCAACTTCTCGCGCTCGCGTGCGGCTGTTGAATTTTCGGATGAGTTGCTGCCTGTAATCTCAAACGAATCGAGCAGAACGCTGATTGGTAGAACGCCTAATCTCCGGGCTTCTTCTCCGGCAGGAATCACAGTGACACCACCGAATCCGCAAGCAGCGTGCATGGCCGCATCAGAATTGGCAGCCACACCGATGTTAGCATCCAGTCCCAAAGTGCTTACGCGCGAAGCCAGTTCGCGCGCTATTGCAGAGGGCGGTCCATAAAGCCGCTCCAGCCCATCGAGATCGAGCAGCAGGCGGTCGGGATGTGTGTCTTCGACACGCGGTGTGAAGGCATGCACAACGTCGAGCAGGGCAGCGTGAGAAGACTCTTCCTGCGCAGTCGAGCGTTGGCGAAGGATGGCCGCCGCAGGTTTGGATTGAGCCTTGATGCGCTGCGAATCCAACTCTATTGGAGGAGACTTCTTTTTGCGGTCCGATTTTGCAGTAGCAGAGGTGTCTCCTTCGTGCTGAGGAATAGCGAAAATCGCCGCCTGTATTTTGGTCATTCCGATATTCATACCAAGCTGACGAGCCTTGTCATTCAGAGCGGCCACGCGCACTTGCGGAGGCTTGCCATCGAGAACGGCAACGGCGCGCTCGCGCAACAGCGGCTCCACGCGAATTATGGCGGCAACGGGAAAATCGGGAATATAAATGCAAGCGAACATAGTACCTTACCAGGCGGCGCGTAATTCGAAGTTGGCGCCAACCGAATGCACGGGCTTGCGCTGCGTCCACGAGCGCAGCACCTCGGCGTGCAATTGCATGCCTTGCAGCAAGGCAGCGTGGCTTATTTCGTTTGCCGAAGGAATGGCCGACTCTGCATGGCTCAAGACCTTCCAGCCGTGGATTTCTGTCTCTTTCAAGAGCAGTGCTGCATTGCTTGCGCACATGGCTATTCGCTGCAATCGAACAACCAGCGAAGCGCAGGTCTTCGCACATGGTTCCTGCTCCAGGACGAGCAGTACAGTAGCCGTTGGTTCGACTGCGCGACGAAAACGAAACCACGAGGTCAACGGCACGCGACGTGCGCTCTCCGGCGGAATGTCGCCGAAATCGAGTACAACCATGCCGAACCCGCCGCCTTGCAAAAGTAAGTCAGTGACTTTCAGAACCTGCTCGAGTCGCCCAAGAGAGGATCGTCGTGAACTTCTGCGTGGGGAAGAGGAATTGTTATCGCTGCACCGAAGCCATAGCAGACGATCCAGATCGACACCCGCCGCAGATGCCGATGCTGGATCAAAGCTGTCGCTGGCATCGACCAGCGCGCACGCTTCTTCACGACGCGTTGCTCCGGCCAGTGCAGCCAGCATGACACTCGTGCGTCCCGAAGAAACTGGGCCGGTAATTTCGCTGAGGGCCCCGCGGGGTAATCCTCCAGTTAAAGCATCCAACTTGGCCACTCCAGTGGAAACGGTCAGGGGTGCGGCTTTTTCACGCAAAAAAAGGGTAGAAGAGAGGTGTTGGCCGAGCGACGATTCGATGCGGGCGCGAAGCGAGGAAGTGGATAGCGGCATGGAAGACCTCAGAAAAGGCGAGCAGAAAGAAAGTTTACTTTCGCTTTTTATTCGCCTATGGAGATAGGATTCTGCGCCCTCGCCGAAAGGTTGTCAAGCCTTCTAGCCGCAATTGTCAGTAGCACATCAAATGTCCGGTCGAATTAGCAAGTGATCTGTCCGCTTTTCGGGCGGCGAGAGTAGGCGACCATCGAAAGCATGGAGTCTTACTCGAGGGCCGCAGTGGAGCGGGCGATGAAGGTACAGGAAGTGATCTTACGGGCGATAGCCAAGAAGATCACCTGGTGGCAGGCAGCGGAGATTATCGGCATCAGCGATCGGTCGATGCGGCGCTGGCGG